>NZ_BAAHCA010000197.1:0-6781 GCF_054776295.1 Streptomyces sparsus | reverse complement strand
CCCCGGTCCGAGGCCCCGCCGCCCCGGTCCGGTCCGGCCCCCTTGCGGTGCTCGTCCGAGGCGTGCTCGCCCGAGGAGTGGGGGCCCGAGGCGTGCTCTTCCGAGGGGTGGGTGCCCGAGGGGTCGCCGTGCGAGAGGTCACCGTCGGCGGGCTGGTCCTGGCCGCCCGCGCGGATGAGGGCGAGCAGGTACACGGTGATGCCGAAGGTGATCACCACGGCGGTCAGTACGAAGGCCTGAGGCAGCGGATCGGCGGCGTCGGCCGGGTCGTTCTCCCCCAGCAGCGGGGCCCCGCGCCGGTCCATGCCGCCCGCCGCGACGAACAGCACGTTGACGGCGTGGCCGAGCAGCACGAAGCCGATCGTCACCCGCAGCATCTCCCGCTGGAGGATGAGGAAGACGCCGCCGGTGACCAGTACGCCGACCAGGATCGCCGCGGTCATGCCCGGCCTCCCCGCGCGGGCTGTTCAGCAGCGGGCCGCCGGCCGGCGGGTCCCTCGGCGGCGGCCTGTTCGGTGGTGGGCCGTCGGTCGTACGTCGTCGGGGCGTCCGCGGGCAGGCCGTTGCCGAGCCGGTCGACCGCCGCCAGCGCGAGTCCGAACACCAGCAGGTAGATCCCGGCGTCGAAGACCAGGGACGAGGACAGGTGCAGGGGGCCCAGCAGCGGCAGGGTGATCTCTCCTTGCATGGGGGTGAAGAACACCCGGCCGGTGGCCATCGCCACCAGCGGTGTGCTCAGGCTCACCAGCAGTCCGGCGGCGATCAGCCGGGAGGGGCGCAGGAACCGGCTCCCGGCGCCCGGCACCCGGCCGTGCGCGAGATAACTGAGGCCGACCGCGGTGCCGCCGACCAGGGCGGCGATGAAGCCCCCGCCCGGCTGGTAGTGCCCGCGCAGGAACAGGTAGCCGGAGAGCACGGCCATCACCGGCCCCAGCAGCCGGCTGGCCTGTTGTAGCACCAGGCCGTCGACGGGCGGCACCTCCCGGCCGGCGCCCGGCACGTCGCGGGCCCCGAGCAGCATCAGCAGGCCCAGCGTCACCGCGCCGAGCACCGCGGCCTCACCGAGGGTGTCCAGGGCACGGAAGTCGACCAGCACGGTGTTGACGACGTTGCTGCCGCCGGTGTCCTCCTTGGCGTTGCGCAGCAGGTACGCGCCGACAGGGGAGAGGTCGCGCAGGCCGGTGAAGAACAGCGTCGCGGCGGTCGCGACCACACCCGCGGCGACCGCCACCGAGCCGGCCGCCGCCATCGGCAACCGGCCGCGCGACCGGAAGCGTGCCGGCTGGCCGGTCATCACGAGCACGGCGACGACCGCGGTGAGGATCTCGACCAGCAGCAGCGTCAGTGCGACGTCGGGGGCGCCGGCGAGCAGGAACCACACGGCGACCAGCAGGCCGGTCAGTCCCAGCATGGCGAGTGCGGCCAGTACCGAGGACGTCCACAGGCTGCCCGCGACCAGCAGGCCGACCAGCAGCAGGATCGGCCAGTCGAGCGGTGAGACGGTCGAGGCGCCGGCGGTCGGGGCGCCGTTGAGCGCGACGGCACCGACCACGCCCAGCGCGACGAGCCCGGCGACCGGGCGGGCCAGGTGCGCGGTGTGCGCGGTGGTCCGTTCCGGGCGGCCGATCAGCGCGCCCAGCTGCAGCACCTTGTCGCGGAGCCGCTCGAAGAGGGCGTCCGGCACCGGGATGGCCAGCAGGAACCGTTCGACCGGCACTCGGGCGAGGAACAGCAGCAGTCCGCTGGCGATCGTCAGGGCCGACATCGCCAGTTCGAGGGTCAGGCCGGGCCACACCTCGAAGTGCGGTGAGCCCGCGCCCGGGTCGATGTCGGACAGGGCCCGGCCGACGATCCGGTCGAGCAGCGGGACCGCGGGGCCCAGCACCAGCCCGAGCACCGCCGGCACCGCGGCCGGAGCGAGGAACGCCCAGGCCGGTTCGTACAGGCCGCGGGGGGCGGGCCCGGCGAAGGCGCCGTAGAAGATCCGCAGGCCGTAGGCGAAGGTCAGGGCCGAGGCGACGATCGCCGCGGTGGTCGCCGCGGGCGCGGCCCAGGAGGCGAAGTCCGCCTCCAGAAAGCCCTTGAACAGGTACTCCTTGCTGACGAAGCCGAGCAGGACGGGCACACCGGCCAGCGACAGCCCGGCAAGTCCCGTCATCACCGCCGTCACCGGCATCACGCGGCGCAGCCCGTACAGTTCGCGCAGGTCGCGGCTGCCCGCCTCGTGGTCGATGATGCCGACGAGCATGAACAGCGTCGCCTTGAACAGGGCGTGCGCCACCGTGTGCAGCAGCGCGGCGGCCATGGCGACGTGTGTGCCGACCCCGATCGCGGCCGTCAGCAGGCCGAGTTGGCTCACCGTGGAGTAGGCGAGCAGCGCTTTGAGGTCGTGCTGGCGCAGCGCCCACACCGCGCCGAAGACGGCGGTGGCCAGACCGACGCAGACCAGCGTGGCGGACCAGGCGGGGACGCCGCCGAAGACCGGCGAGAACCGCATCAGCAGGTAGATGCCGGCCTTGACCATGGTGGCGGCGTGCAGGTAGGCGCTGACCGGGGTGATCGCGGCCATGGCGCCGGGCAGCCAGGAGTGGAACGGCAGCTGCGCGGACTTGGTGAACGCGGCCAGGATCAGCAGGGCGCCGATGGGCCAGGCCATCGGCGAGTCGAGGACCTCCTCCCGCCGGGACAGTATCTCGGTGAGGTCGGTGGTGCCGGTGGTGAGCGTCAGCAGCACCACCGCGGCCAGCAGGCACAGACCGCCGCCGGCGCTCACCAGGAACGCCTTCACCGCTGCCCCGGTGGCCTGCGGGCCGGCCGAGGCGATCAGGAAGAACGAGCAGACGGTGGTGAGCTCCCAGAACACCAGGAGCAGCACCACGTCGTCGGAGAGGACCATGCCCATCATGGACAGCGCGAACAGCGTCAGCAGGCTGTACACCTGCGTGTGGGTGCCCTCCTCCGGCAGGTAGCGCGGCGTGAACGCCATGATCAGCGCGCCGACGCCGAGGATCAGCAGGCAGAAGAGTCCGGCCAGGCCGTCCAGGCGCAGGGCCAGGGACGCGTCCAGGTACGGCAGCCACGGCCACGACCCGGTGACGGCCGCGTCGCCGGGTGTGCCGTGCACGGACACGGCGAGCAGCGCACCCACCCCGACGAAGCCGGCGGCCAGCGGGTATCCGGTGTTGCGGCCCATACGCGGGGCCACCGCGGGCACGGCGGTGGCCAGCACGATCATCGCGATCAGGGCGATGACCAACAGCACGACGGGGTGTCCCGCTCAGTGCCGGCGGGGCACGGGGGAGGAGAAGAGCACCGGCCGCGGGAAGCGCTTCAGCACGTCGTTCGCGACGCTGCCCAGCACCCGCTGGGAGAGGCCGCGGCCCCGGCGGCCGACCACCACGACGTCGGCGTCCTCCGTCTCCGCGAGCGTCAGCAGCACCTGGGACGGCTGGCCGGAGCCGATCTCGATCATGGTTTCGGGGCCGGTCGCGGTCCCGGCGGTCTGCTCGCCGGTCACCCAGCTGACGCGTTCCTGGAGCATGCTGCGGGCGGCGTCCCGCTGCTCCTCGGCCCGTTGCGCCTCGGCGTCAACCACGGTCACGAGGATCACTCGTCCGGCTGTTCCTGCGACGAGCCGGGCGGCGTCCCGCACCGCCTGGTCGCCCTCGGGGGAGCCGTCGGTTCCCACCACGACGGTCAGGCCCTCGCCCGCGTCACCGGCCCTGCGCTCCGACCCGGCGCTGCGCTCCAGCACCCGGGTGTCGCGGCGGGCCCGGTCGGCGGCGATGGGCACGAAGAGCAGCCCGAGAAGGCCCCCGACGAGGTACCAGTGCGGGCTGCGGTACCCCTGACGTCCGAGGAAGTGAACGACGGCGATGATGCCGACGCTCACCCAGAGCACGATCACCAGAATGACCAGCAGGGCGGTCGTCATGAGGCCTCCAGGGGCGGTGTGTGAGGCCCGGCGGGCACCGGGAGGGGTCCGTCCGGCCCCGGGTCCCCCGCGCGGAGCTGGGGAAACGTCTGTGCGGGCGGAGGCTGCGCCAGCCGGGTGAGTGCCGGACGACTGATAGCCGACCTCGATCAACACGGGTGATGTGGGTTATTTCCGCTATCAATGACGGGTGTGGCACGGTGACTCCCGTCCAACCCGCATCAAATCCAGGAGCCCACGCAACATGCTCACTGTCGGTGACAAGTTCCCCACCTTCGAACTGATCGGCGTGACCGGTCCGGCCGACGACATGAAGTTCGAGACCTTCTCGCACAAGAGCGGCGACAAGGACTGGAAGGTGGTCTTCTTCTGGCCGAAGGACTTCACCTTCGTCTGCCCGACCGAGATCGCCGCGTTCGGCAAGCTGAACGAGGAGTTCGCCGACCGCGACGCCCAGGTCCTCGGCGTCTCCGGTGACTCCGAGTTCGTGCACCACGCCTGGCGCAAGGACCACGACGACCTGCGCGACCTGCCGTTCCCGATGCTGGCCGACTCCAAGCACGAGCTGATGCGCGCCTGCGGCGTGGAGGGCGAGGACGGCTTCGCGCAGCGCGCCGTCTTCATCGTCGACCAGAACAACGAGATCCAGTTCTCCATGGTGACCGCCGGCTCCGTCGGCCGGAACCCCAAGGAGGTCCTGCGGGTCCTGGACGCGCTCCAGACCGACGAGCTGTGCCCCTGCAACTGGACCAAGGGCGACGACACCCTCGACCCGGTCGCGCTGCTCGCCGGCGAGTGAACCCGAGAACTGAGGACTGACATGGCACTCGACGACCTGAAGTCGGCTCTGCCCGGCTACGCGAAGGACCTCAAGCTCAACCTCGGTTCCGTCATCGGCAACTCCGAGCTGCCCGCGCAGCAGCTCTGGGGCACGGTGCTGGCCTGCGCTATCGCCTCCCGCTCGCCGAAGGTGCTGACCGAGCTGGAGCCCGAGGCCAAGGCGAACCTCAGCGAGGAGGCGTACACCGCCGCGAAGGCCGCCGCGGCCGTCATGGCGATGAACAACGTCTACTACCGCACCCGGCACCTGCTGTCGGACCCGGAGTACGGCAACCTGCGCGCGGGCCTGCGGATGAACGTCATCGGCAACCCGGGCGTCGACAAGGCCGACTTCGAACTGTGGTCGCTGGCCGTCTCGGCGATCAACGGCTGCGGCATGTGCCTCGACTCGCACGAGCAGGTGCTGCGCAAGGCCGGCCTGGACCGCGAGACGATCCAGGAGGCGTTCAAGATCGCCGCCGTCGTGCAGGCGGTCGGTGCGACCCTCGACGCCGAGGCCGTGCTCGCGCAGTAGCGACACCCGCCTCGGCGACCACCGCTGCCGCCGAGGCGAGCACACAGGGCCGAGCCCCCTGGCGGAACACCTCCGCCAGGGGGCTCGGTCGTGTCGTCACCGGCGCACACCGGCCGGCTCACACCGTCCGGGTGGTCGCCGGAACCCTCACCCGCCGGGCTCGGTGATCCGCGGCTCCCGACCCGGAATGGCCAGCTCGAACCAGACCACCTTGCCCGTGGACAGCCGGGTCGCGCCCCAGCGCCGGGCCAGCCGGTTCACCAGGTACAGGCCGCGGCCGCCCTCGTCGGTCACCCGGGCCTGGCGCAGCCTGGGCAGCTGCGGCACGTCGTCGCCCACCTCGCAGCGCAGGGTGTCCGTGCGCAGCAACCGCAGCGTGATCGGCCGCTCCGCGTACCGCACGGCGTTCGTCACCACCTCGCTGACCAGCAGCTCCACCGAGTCGGTCAGCTCCTCCAGGTCCCAGCGGGCCAGCGCCCGACGCGCCAGCCGGCGGGCCTGCCCGGCCGTCTGTGCCCGCGGGTCCAGGTACCAGTAGGCGACGTCGCTCGGCGCGATGCCGTCGAACCGGGCCGCGAGCAGGGCGATGTCGTCGTCCCGGTCGCCTGGGCCCAGGATGTCCAGCACCTCGTCGCACAGCGGCTCCAGCGGCGCCGGAGAACCCGGCCGGGTCAACCGGGCCGTCTCGGTGAGCTTCTCCCTGAGCTGCTCGATGCCCGTCCACACGTCCCGGTGCCGGGACTCCACCAGCCCGTCGGTGTACAGCAGCAGCGTCGCCCCCGCGGGCGCGTCCAGCTCCACCGCCTGGAAGTCGACACCGCCCACACCGATCGGCGCCCCGGCCGGTATGCGCAGCACCTCCGCACGGCCCCCGCGATGCAGCATCACGGGCGGCGGATGTCCGGCGTTGGCGATCACCATGCGGTGCGCGACCGGGTCGTACACCGCGTACAGGCAGGTCGCCATGCGGTCCTGGCCCAGCCGCTGCGCCTGCTCGTCCAGGTGGTGCAGCACCTCCTGCGGCGGCAGGTCGAGACCGGCCAGCGTCTGCGCGGTCGTGCGCAACTGGCCCATGATCGCCGCCGACGTCATCGAGTGCCCCATGACGTCACCCACGACCAGCGCCACCCGGCTGCCCGGCAGCGGGATCGCGTCGTACCAGTCGCCTCCCACCCGGGCCGACTCGGCGGCCGGCAGGTAACGGCTGGCCAGCTGCACACCCGTCGGCTGCGGCAGGTTGTCGGGCAGCATCGTGCGCTGCAACTCGTCGGCGATGTACGCCTCCCGCCCGTACAGCACCGCCTTGTCCACGCCCAGCGCGGTGTGCGTCGCGAGCTGCGCCGCCACCAGCAGGTCGTCGCCCTCGAAGGGGGCCCGCTCCGGGCGGCGCAGGAAGACCGCCGCCCCGATCACCCGGCGGCGGCCGCGCAGCGGCGCCAGGATCGACCGGTAGCCGGCCGGCATGTCCTGCTGCGCGTCCAGCAGCTCCGGCT
>NZ_BAAHCA010000196.1:0-6816 GCF_054776295.1 Streptomyces sparsus | reverse complement strand
CGGCGCCCGGCTCCCGGGCCGCGCACACCGCGCTGGAGGCGGCCCGCGCCGCCTACGAGAGCCGCTTCGGGCACGCCTTCGTGATCTGCCTGGACGAGCTGCCGCCGACCATGCGCCTGGACGGCATGCTGGCCGGTATCCGCGCCCGGCTGGGCAACGAGGCCGACGAGGAACGCGCGGTGACGGCCGACGAGCTGCGCCGCCTGGCGCGCGGCCGGCTGCTGCGCCTGGTGGTACGGGATGTCACCGCCAGTAGTCCTTCCGTGCCTGATTGATCACATCGACGCCCCCAGCGCAAGGTCGGCGACAACTCATCGCTACCATGGCGGCGGCCGGTGGACCGTACCCGGCCGGGCCGACCGACACTGAAGCCGGCAGGCCCCAATCCCCGCTCCCGGAGGGTTTTCCGTGCCGGCTGGAACGCTGTACCGCGGCCGGGAAGGCATGTGGTCATGGGTGGCTCATCGAGTCACCGGCGTCCTCATTTTCTTCTTCCTGTTCGTACATGTCCTGGACACCGCGCTCGTCCGCGTCTCCCCGGAGGCGTACGACGAGACCGTGGCCGTATACAAGACCCCCCTCGTCGCTCTGATGGAGTACGGCCTCGTGGCGGCCGTCCTCTTCCACGCGCTCAACGGCCTGCGGGTCGTCGCGGTGGACTTCTGGTCGAAGGGCGCCAAGTACCAGAAGCAGATGCTGTACTCCGTGATGGGCATCTGGGCCGTGCTGATGGCCGGCGCCTTCTGGCCCGTCCTGTCACACGCCTTCCACGAGCTGTTCGGGAGCTGATGACCCATGTCCGTTGAATCCCCGCAGAGTGACACCCCTTCCGTGGACAACCCGGCACCGGTCATCGAGGCGCCCCGCGCCCGGACCTCCCGCACCCCGAAGACGAGCCGCACCAACTTCGAGATGCACGGCTGGCTGTTCATGCGGCTGTCCGGAATCCTGCTCGTGGTCCTCGTCCTCGGGCACCTGCTGATCCAGCTGGTGCTGGACGGCGGCGTCAGCAAGATCGGCTTCGCCTTCGTGGCCGGCCGCTGGGCCTCGCCGTTCTGGCAGGCCTGGGATCTGATCATGCTGTGGCTGGCGATGCTGCACGGCGCGAACGGGCTGCGCACCATCATCAACGACTACGCCGAGCGGGACAACACCCGGTTCTGGCTGAAGATGCTGCTGTACACCGCGACGGTGTTCACCGTCCTCCTGGGCACGCTGGTGATCTTCACCTTCGACCCGAACATCCGCTGAGGGCTGAGGTACCGAGCCAATGAAGATCCACAAGTACGACACCGTCATCGTCGGTGCCGGCGGTGCCGGCATGCGCGCGGCCATCGAGTCGACGAAGCGCAGCCGCACCGCCGTGCTCACCAAGCTGTACCCGACCCGTTCGCACACCGGCGCCGCCCAGGGCGGTATGGCCGCCGCGCTGGCGAACGTGGAGGAGGACAACTGGGAGTGGCACACCTTCGACACGATCAAGGGCGGCGACTACCTGGTCGACCAGGACGCCGCCGAGATCCTGGCGAAGGAGGCCATCGACGCCGTCCTCGACCTGGAGAAGATGGGTCTGCCGTTCAACCGCACGCCGGACGGCACCATCGACCAGCGCCGCTTCGGCGGGCACTCCCGCAACCACGGTGAGGCCCCCGTCCGCCGGTCCTGCTACGCCGCGGACCGCACCGGCCACATGATCCTCCAGACGCTCTACCAGAACTGCGTCAAGGAGGGCGTGGAGTTCTACAACGAGTTCTACGTCCTGGACGTGCTGCTCAACGAGGTCGACGGGGTCAAGAAGACCGCCGGCGTGGTCGCCTACGAGCTGGCCACCGGTGAGATCCACGTCTTCCAGGCGAAGGCCGTCATCTTCGCCTCGGGCGGCAACGGCAAGTTCTTCAAGGTCTCCTCCAACGCGCACACCCTCACCGGCGACGGCCAGGCCGCCGCCTGGCGCCGGGGACTGCCGCTGGAGGACATGGAGTTCTTCCAGTTCCACCCGACCGGCATCTGGCGGATGGGCATCCTGCTCACCGAGGGCGCCCGCGGTGAGGGCGGCATCCTGCGCAACAAGAACGGCGAGCGCTTCATGGAGAAGTACGCGCCGGTCATGAAGGACCTCGCGTCCCGGGACGTCGTCTCCCGCTCCATCTACACCGAGATCCGTGAAGGGCGCGGCTGCGGCCCGGAGGGCGACCACGTCTTCCTGGACCTCACCCACCTGCCGCCGGAGCAGCTCGACGCGAAGCTGCCGGACATCACCGAGTTCGCCCGGACGTACCTCGGCATCGAGCCCTACACGGACCCGATCCCGATCCAGCCCACCGCGCACTACGCGATGGGCGGCATCCCGACCAACGTCCAGGGTGAGGTGCTCGCCGACAACACCACGGTCGTGCCGGGCCTGTACGCCGCCGGTGAGGTCGCCTGCGTCTCCGTGCACGGCGCGAACCGGCTGGGCACCAACTCGCTGCTGGACATCAACGTCTTCGGGCGCCGCGCCGGTATCGCCGCCGCCGAGTACGCCTCCAGCGCCGACTACGTGGACCTGCCGGAGAACCCGGAGGCCCAGGTCGTCGAGCAGGTGGAGCGGCTGCGCAACGCCACCGGCAACGAGCGGGTCACCGAGATCCGCAAGGCGCTCCAGGAGACCATGGACAAGAACGTCATGGTCTTCCGCACCGAGCAGACGCTGAAGGAGGCCGTCGAGGACGTGGCCGCGCTGCGCAAGCGGTACCTCAACGTCAGCGTCCAGGACAAGGGCAAGCGGTTCAACACCGACCTGCTGGAGGCCATCGAGCTGGGCAACCTGCTCGACCTGGCCGAGGTGACGGCCGTGTCCGCCCTGGCCCGCAAGGAGTCCCGCGGCGGTCACTACCGCGAGGACTACCCGACCCGCGACGACGTCAACTTCATGCGCCACACCATGGCGTACCGCGAGGTCGGCGCCGACGGGACCGAGTCGATCCGGCTGGACTACAAGCCGGTCGTCACGACCCGCTACCAGCCGATGGAGCGTAAGTACTGATGAGCACCCCCACCCTGGACAAGGTCGAGGACACGACTCCCGCGGGCGGCGGCGACCTGCCGTACATCACCGCCACCTTCCGGATCCGCCGGTTCAACCCCGAGGTGTCCGCGGACGCCTCGTGGGAGGACTTCACGATCGAGATCGACCCGAAGGAGCGCGTGCTCGACGCCCTCCACAAGATCAAGTGGGAGATGGACGGCACCCTGACGTTCCGCCGCTCCTGCGCGCACGGCATCTGCGGGTCCGACGCGATGCGGATCAACGGCCGCAACCGGCTGGCCTGCAAGACGCTGATCAAGGACATCAACCCGGAGAAGCCGATCACCGTGGAGGCCATCAAGGGCCTCACCGTCCTCAAGGACCTGGTGGTCGACATGGAGCCGTTCTTCCAGGCGTACCGGGACGTGATGCCCTTCCTGGTCACCACCGGCAACGAGCCGACGCGGGAGCGCCACCAGACCGCCGAGGACCGTGAGCGGTTCGACGACACCACCAAGTGCATCCTGTGCGCGGCGTGCACCTCGTCGTGCCCGGTGTTCTGGAACGACGGCCAGTACTTCGGCCCGGCGGCCATCGTGGGCGCCCACCGCTTCATCTTCGACTCGCGTGACGAGGCCGGCGAGCAGCGGCTGGAGATCCTCAACGACCGGGACGGCGTGTGGCGCTGCCGGACCACGTTCAACTGCACGGAGGCCTGCCCGCGCGGGATCGAGATCACCAAGGCGATCCAGGAGGTCAAGCGCGCGCTGATCACGCGTCGCTTCTGACCCTCCCGCCAGGAGTTCACCGCCCCCGTCGGCCCCCGCCCCTCGCGAGCAACGCTCGCCGGGGGCGGGGGCCTTCGTGTGGGGCGGGGGTGTGGGCGGAGGGTGTGGGCGGGCTGGCGGGGCTGGGATGTGTCCGGTGAGCGGACGCCCTTCCACCGGAGTCGGTTTCCAACCGCCTGCGTATGTGCGGAAGTTGAACAGTTGTGGCAGATCAGTTGTGCCGTCTCCGCCGGACCGCTACCGGCATGACATGCGCATTACTCAAACTGATCTCCCCACACGTGCCGCCGTCCGTGATCCGGACGGCGACCGACCCGGAGGTCCGCATGCGCCGAAGCGTCACCACTGGCATGGCAGCAACCGGAATCGCGCTCGCCGCCGTCGTCGCCACCACCTCGCCGGCAACCGCAGCGCCCGCCGACAAGCCCCGGGTGCTGTCCAGTTGGACCCAGACCAGCCAGAGCAGCTACAACGCCTGGGCCTCGGCCAACGCCAACCGTGGCGCCTGGTCCGCCTACGGATTCGACTGGAGCACCAACTACTGCACCGCCTCCCCCGACAACCCCTTCGGATTCCCGTTCAGCGCCTCCTGTGCCCGCCACGACTTCGGCTACCGCAACTACAAGGCGCAGGGCACCTTCTCGGCCAACAAGAACCGCCTGGACAGCGCCTTCCACGAGGACATGAAGCGGGTCTGCGCCCGCTACACCGGCGCCACCAAGTCGTCCTGCACCGCCACCGCCTGGACCTACTACCAGGCCGTCCGCCTGCTGGGCTGAGCCGGTAGCGGAACCCGGAGCCCGCCGGGCCCAGCCGCAACCCACCGGACCCCGCCCACGGCCGGGCAACCGCACCACGGGCGGGGCCGGTGACGTCATCTCAGATCCGGCCTCAGGGGGTTCGGCCGCCGCCCAGAGCCGTGCCGATCAGGGACTCCGCCGCCCCGGGATCGCCGGCGAGCCGACCGGCGTCGCGGATCTGCTCCTCGTCCAGCGCCCCGGCCTTCGCCAGTTGGATCGCCTCGTGGATGCCGTCGCCGTCGCCGTGCGCGAGCATGACGAAGAACCAGCGCACCGCCTGCACCGGGTCCGGCGTGGTGCCGAAGCCGTCGCGGTACCAGCAGGCGGCGGCGTTCATTGCCCCCGTGTGCCCGCGCTCGGCCGCCCAGACGTACCAACCCAGCGCCTCCTCGTCCCGGTCCAGTGCGGACAGCCGGTCGGCGAGGACGGCACCGGCGGCGACGATTTCCTCGCGCGCGGCGGTCTCCAGCAGCCGCAGGGACTCGTCGGGGTCGTCGACCAGCTGGGCGAGATTGAAGGCGCCGTAGGCGTCTCCGCCGTCGGCAGCCGCCCGGAACAACTCGGTCGCACGGACGCGGTCCTCTTCGACGCCCAGGCCCGTCACCAGCATGTGCCCGTAGGTGCGCTGCCCGGCCGGGAGCCCGGCCTCGGCCGCCGCGCGGGCGTAACGCACCGCCATGGGCAGGGCGGACCCGTCGAAGTACTCCAGGTATATCCCGGCGAGCAGCGCGGCGGCCTCCGCCGATCCGCCGTCCGCCAGCGGCACCAGTTCCACGGCCGCCCGGGCGGCCAGCTCGGCACCCGCCGTACTGCCCTCCATCGCGGCCCGGACGAAGGCGTGCCCCGCGGCCACCCAGTCCCCGGCCTCGGCTGCCCTTCGACCCTCGTCCAGCTGCATGGGGGAACCCTAGACGCCATCGTCCGGTGGGTCGTGCTCGGAGCCGTGGTCGATGCGCAGGGGTGGGGCCCGCGTGCCGTCCGCCGACCAGCGTCCGTGCCACTCGTACAGGGTCTTCCTCGGGTGAGAACGCGTGGGCTGAGCCCGCCAAGGCGCACCCGTGTGCTGCCGGAAGGGGGTTACGTCGACCTCCCGGGGACAGGTCCTAGACTCTCCCATGGCCGAGGCGCCGCACTCTGCGCCGACGACTGCGGGGCGCCGGGGTCTGCACGCCGTTGAGGCTGGTGCGAGGCGCCGAGAGCGCCTCGCCGGGACAGAGCGGGAGGGCGGGGCGGGGATGCGGGAAGCAAGCGTGGTGGCGGTCTGCCGGGACGACGACCACCGTTTCAGCAAAGTGGCTCAACCGAGCATCCGGCTGCTGGCCGGTCTTGGTGTCGAGGGTGACTCCCACGCGGGTGTCACCGTGCAGCACCGGTCCCGCGTCGCGCAGAACCCCGACCAGCCGAACCTGCGCCAGGTCCACTTCCTGCACGAGGAATTGTTCACCGAGGTGGCCGCCGCGGGCTTCGTCCTCGAACCCGGGGCCTTGGGCGAGAACATCACCACCCGCGGCCTGGACCTGCTCGCGCTGGGCACCGGCACGCTGCTGCGGCTGGGCCCGGACGCCGTCGTGGAGATCACCGGCCTGCGCAACCCGTGCCGGCAGATCGACGCGTTCCAGCCGGGTCTGCTGGAACGCGTGGTGGGCCGCGACGAGTCGGGCGAACTGCTCCGGCGTGCCGGGATCATGGGCGTGGTACTCACCGACGGCGAGGTCATGCCGGGTGACCCGATCACCGTGACGGCGCCCGAGGGGCCGCACCGACCGCTGGAACGCGTGTAGCCGATCCCGTACCGGCCGAAGCGGGCTTTTCGGCCAGCTTTTTGACGTGCCCCTGACGAAACGGCGTCGGGGCTGGCACTCTGCTGCTTCAGCATCCCCACCCGATCCAGCGCCACACCGGGTCCAGCACCGCCCGAGGAGCGCCGGAACCTCCCTCGGAGGCCCCGCGCCCGCACCGCTCCACCGCACCGCTCGTCTGCCCGGGCCGCCCACCCGCTGCCCGGCCCCCGCCGTCGCGCCCCATCGCGACCGTCGCAGAAGGAGTACGCGTGAGACACACTCCTCGTTCCGTTCTCGGCACTCTGCTCGCCGCCGGAGCCCTGCTGGCCACCGGCGTTCTCGCCGGCCCCGCCAGCGCCGCCCCCGACCCGCTCCCGGACACCAGTCACAGCGCGGCGCCCGGCAAGGCCGCCCAGGAACGCGTCCGCGACTTCTGGACG
>NZ_BAAHCA010000195.1:0-6819 GCF_054776295.1 Streptomyces sparsus | reverse complement strand
CCAGCGGATCGGAGTCGGCTTCCCCCTGCGGTGTGCCGGCGGTGCCGGGCATGGAGCTGCACATGGGGAAATCATGGCATAGGTGGCGAATTGTCCGACTGTGCGGCGCGCAGCTTCCGCCCGGTCGTCGCCGGAGGTCCGCGACACCAGTGCGCCCCCGCTCGCCGGGCGGGCGAGCGGGGGCGCGCTGGTGCGGTGGTGCCGCGGTGGTGAGCGGCGTGCGGTGTCCGGCCGGTGGTGTCAGTGGGTCTCACGCCACGGGGCCGGTCACCTCACGTTCGCTCAGAACTGCACGTCGTTGCAGGAGTAGAAGGCGTTCGCGGTGTCGGCGATGGTCCACACGCCGAGGATCAGGTGCTTGCCCGACTTGCCGGTGGGCACCGTGCCCTGGTGGCTCCAGTTGAAGTCCGGGCGCTGACCGCCCATGTGGACCGTCATGAAGGGCTGGGACTCCAGGTCGGCCCTGGTGAGCGGCTTGTTGGGGTCCCAGCCGTCCTTGGTGATGTAGTACTTGAAGTCGGTCGTGGCGTGCGCGGCGGTCAGCTTCCACTTGAAGGTGTAGCCCTGGCCGCCGGTGAGCTTGTTGGTGGGCCAGTTCCCGCCGCGCGGGTCGTCCAGCTGGGCGAACTGCTGGTTGCCGCCGGAACAGATGGCGCCGTCCCTCGGGCCGCCCTGGGGGAAGCCCTTCGGGCCCTCCACGCTCTGCGGCTCCCACCGGATGGAACCGCAGTTGCTGACCGTGCCGTTGGCGCAGAACGCCTGCCGGCTCGTGGGGGCTTCGCTGTAGCCGTGCCCCTGGGCCGACCCGCCCATGGCGAACATGGAGACTCCGGCGATGCCGAGTCCGGCCAGGGCGGCTGTGATCTTGGTGCGCATGCTTCTCTCTCTCCGTGGGGTGGAGGGGACCTGAAGGCTTGCGGCAAGCGGTGGTGCGGTCTAGACCAAAGCTGAACCTAGTCGCGTCGATCAGACATGTCCAGACCAATGCACGACGTGATCGATCCACCGGGCCGCCCTGGAGGCCACGACCAACTCCGCGTTCGGCAGGTCGTTCTCCCGCACCCGGGCACGTGCCGCACCGGGGGAGAGGCCCGCCGCCAACTGCCGCGCGACCAGGCGGTCCTCCCGGGTGCCGACCGGCCCGTCCAGGTACCAGAGCGCGTCCAGCCGCTCGCGCACCGCGGCCCAGCCGGGCAGCTCGCAGGCGAGGTAGTTTCCCTCCGTCACCACCACGAGGGTGTCCGGCGGCACCACGTGCCGGGCCGCGACCGGCTCGTCCAACGACCGGTCGAAGTCCGGGCAGTAGACGTCCGCCCCGCCGGGCCGGGCCAGCCGTCCGAGCAGTGCCGCGTAGCCGGCCACGTCGAAGGTCGGCGGCGAGCCCTTGCGGTGGCGCAGCCCCAGCCTGTCCAACTGCGCGTTGGAGAGGTGGAATCCGTCCATCGGGGCGTATCCCGCGGCCGTCGGCCCGTACCGCTCGCACAAGCCCTCCACCAGCGCCCGGGCCAGTGTCGACTTGCCCGCTCCGGGCGGCCCCGCCAGCCCGAGCAGCGCTCGTTTCCGGCCCGCTTTCCGCACCTGCCCACCGACCCGCCACGCCTGTTCGATGATCTCCTCGGTCCGCATGTGACCAGCCTGCCGGACACGTCCGGTGACGGAGGCCGCCGCACACGGCGTCGGCACAACCAGATCACCGGCCGGAAACGGGCGGCATAGAGATGGCCAACCTGGGTAGTGGCGCGCCCATGGCTCGACCACCGAGAAAAATTCAGACAATCGCTGAAAGTGGGATCAGCCGCCGCTCACTGCTCACCGGTGTGGCGGCGCTGGGCGTGCTCGGCGCTGCGGGGTGCAGCCGAGCACCTGATGAGGGCCGCGTGGAGGGCGGCGACCTCCTGGAGCGACTTCGGGACCGCGGGACGGTGCGTATCGGCATCGCCAGCGAACCACCGTTCGGCTACATCAACCGCGACGGTGAACCGGCCGGCGAGGCGCCCGCCATCGCCAAGGTGATCTTCCCGCGCCTGGGCATCGAGAACGTCGAACCGGTGCCGACCGAGTTCAGTGCGCTCATCCCCGGCCTCAAGGCCCAGCAGTTCGACGTGGTGTCGGCCGGGATGTACATCAACCCGACCCGTTGCGAGCAGGTCCTGTTCGCCGATCCCGACTACCTGATGCTCGACGCCTTCATCGTGCCCGAGGGCAACCCGAAGGGCATCCGCCGCTACGAGGACATCGTCGAGAAGGGACTGCGCCTGGCCAGCGGCCAGGCCTACGCGGAGATCGAGTACGCCAGGGCGGCCGGGGTGAAGGACATCCTCATCCTGCCCGACCAGGTGGCGGGCCTCGACGCGGTGGTGCAGGGCCGTGCGGACGCGTTCGCCGGCACCAACATCACCGTCACCGACGTCGTGAAGGACGCGCCGAGGGCGCAGGCCACCGAGGCCTTCCAACCCGTGGTCGACGGTGAGCCGGCCTACGGGGCGGGCGGATTCGCGTTCCGCCTCTCGGAGAAGAACTTCCGGGACGCCTTCAACAAGGAGCTGCACAAGCTCAAGGCCAACAACAACGAGGAGCTGCTGGAGATCGTCCGGCCCTACGGCTTCACCGAGGACGAGATGACGGATCTCACGGCCGAGGAGCTGTGCTCATGACGACCGGCATCTTCACGAACTGGTTCCTGCCCGGCGTGTGGATCACCATCCAGGTGACCGTGTACAGCGCGGCGCTGGCCGCCGTGGTCGCCTTCGGCATCGGCATCGCCCGCACCTCCCGCTGGTGGATCGTCCGCTTCCTGGCCGGCGTGTACTTCGAGATCTTCCGCGGCACCTCGGCGCTGATCTTCATGCTGTGGATGGCCTACGCCTTCCCGCTGATGTTCGGTTGGCAGTTCGTGCCGATGGCGGCCGGAGTCCTGGCGCTGGGCCTCACCTACGGCGCGTACGGCGCCGAGGTGGTCCGCGGCGCCCTCGCCTCCGTCGACGAGGCGCAGCGCGAAGCCGGCATCGCCCTGAGCTTCACCCGGATGCAGCGGCTCCGCCGGATCGAGATCCCGCAGGCATGGCCGGAGATGGTGCCGCCCTTCAACAACCTGCTCATCGAGCTGCTGAAGGGCACCGCGCTGGTCTCGATCATCTCGGTCGCCGACATGACCTTCGCCGGCAACCTCGCCAGGCTGGCCACCACGGAGAGCACGCCCGCCTACACCCTGCTGCTCGTCTCGTACTTCGTCATCGCCTTCGTCCTCACCCGTGGCATGCGGGCGGTCGAACGGCGTGCCAAGGCCGGTATCGGACAGGCACCGCCCAAGGGCGGCGGATTCATCAGCCGCAAGCTCAGCGCGCGCGGTGAGAGCACGCAGGCTGCGTCGCAGGGCGCTGGAGGTATCGGATGAACTGGGACTGGGAAGTCGTCGGCGACTTCATGCCGCGATTCTGGGACGGGGTGCAGGTCACCCTGCAGGCCCTGGTCGTCGGCAGCCTGATCGCCTTCGCGCTCGGCCTCGTGTGGGCACTCGCACAGCGCTCCTCGATCAAGTGGGTGAGCTGGCCGGTGACCGCGTTCACCGAGTTCATCCGCAACACCCCGCTGCTGGTGCAGCTCTTCTTCCTCTTCTACGTGGTACCCGAGTGGGGACCCTCGATGTCCCCACTGGCGACCGGCATCATCGGTCTGGGCCTGCACTACTCGACGTACACGGCCGAGGTGTACCGGGCCGGTATCGACGGTGTGCCGGTCGGGCAGTGGGAGGCGGCCACCGCGCTCAGCCTGCCGCGCCGCCGGACCTGGACCTCGGTGATCCTGCCGCAGGCCATCCGCCGCGTGGTGCCCGCACTGGGCAACTACGTGGTGTCGATGCTCAAGGACTCGCCGATGATCTTCGTCATCGGCGCGCTGGAGATGCTCGGTGAGGCGCGCTCGTTCAGCAACGAGACCTTCACCTTCGAGGCCTACACGGTCGTCGGTATCGCCTTCATCCTCATCGCCTACCCGGCCTCCCTCCTCATCCGATCCCTGGAGCGTCGTCTTGTCCAGTGACATCAACAACCCGTCCCCCGAGCCGACCGAGCCGGCCGGGACCGCCGAGGCGGGCTCCGAGACCACAACCACCACAGCGTCGGACGAACCCGGCACCGCCGCGGGCGGCAAGCGGGCGAACGGCCGTGAACTGATCCGCTTCGACAGCGTGACGAAGCGTTTCGGCGACAACGTCGTGCTGGACAACCTCGAGTTCAGCGTCGACGCCGGCAAGCACGTGACGCTCATCGGGCCGTCCGGGTCGGGCAAGACCACGATCCTGCGGCTGCTGATGACACTGCTCAAGCCCGACGAGGGCACCATCAAGGTGGACGGCGAGTACCTCACTCACGAGGAGCGCGGCGGCAAGCTCGTTCCGGCGGGGGAGCGGCACACCCGCGAGGTGCGCAAGAAGATCGGCATGGTCTTCCAGCAGTTCAACCTCTTCCCCAACATGAAGGTGCTGCGGAACATCACCGAGGCACCGGTGCACGTCCTGGGCATGTCCAAGGACGAGGCCGGCGAGCGGGCCCGCGGCCTGCTCGAACTCGTGGGCCTCACCGAGCACATGGACAAGTACCCGTCCCAGCTCTCCGGCGGCCAGCAGCAGCGGGTCGCCATCGCCCGGGCGCTGGCCATGCGCCCGCAGGTGCTGCTGCTGGACGAGGTCACCTCCGCGCTCGACCCCGAGCTGGTGGCCGGGGTGCTGGACGTGCTGCGGGACATCGCCCACACCACGGACATCACCATGCTGTGCGTCACCCACGAGATGAACTTCGCCCGGGACATCTCCGACACGGTGCTGATGTTCAACGAGGGCCGGGTCATCGAGTCCGGGTCGCCGGACAAGATGTTCAACAACCCCGACAACGAGCGGACCCGCGAGTTCCTCAGCGCGGTGCTCTGAGCGGAAGACGCGGGTCCGGCGGCGCCCCCGCCGGACCCGCGTCGCGTCGTGCCTGGCCAACGGCATATGCCGATAGCAGCAACGAGTGGTCAGGATCGGGGTCTTGGGCGCTATCGTGATAAGGCAAGTGCGTGACCGGTTGCAACGGTCACGACGCAAGCAGTCACTACCTTCCGAGGGGGACACGTGGCACCGAAGCCCTTGCCGACTGTGCCGTTCCATTCGGTGCGGTACGCCCTGCGGGTGTTGGAGGCGGTATCCACGCAGAGCGACGGCGCCACCGAGGACCGGCTCGCTCGCGAGACGGGCCTGCCACCCGGCCATCTGGCACACCTGCTGATCATGCTCCGCCGGGAGGGCTATCTCGACCAGCTGTCCGACGGCGGCTACGTGGTCGGGGAGGCGCTGTCCCGGCTCGCCGCGGGCGGCGACCGGACCGCCGTGCTCCAGGACAAGCTCCAGCGCACGCTCACCGAACTGCGCGACGACATCGGTGCCGCCGTCTACATCAGCCGCTACGTGGACGGCGAGGTGAAGATCACCCAGTTCGCCGCCGGGCCCGGCACGCCCGCGGTCAACGAGTGGGTCGACTTCAAGGCCGCCGCGCACGCCAGCGCGGTCGGCAAGTGCCTGCTCACCCAACTCGACCACGACGGCCGCCGCGACCACCTCTCCCGGCACCGGATCATCCGGCTGACCTCCAGGACGACCACCAACGAGCGGGTGCTCTTCAGCCAGCTCGACAGCCAACCGCCCACCGTGCCGGTGCTCGACCTCCAGGAGTACGCGGTCGGCACGGTCTGCGCCGCGGTCCCGGTGACGGCCGGCTCCTCGGTCGGCTGCCTGGCGCTGTCCCTGCCGCTCGAACACGCCCACCGGCTGCGTTCCGCCGCCCGCAGACTCAACGAGCAGGCCGCACCCGTGCTGCTCTCGCTCTCCATCTGACCGTTCCCCCCGACCGGCCTCTCCGCCCGACCGCTCTCCGCTCGACCGGCCCGCGCCGAAACCGGTTGCCGAGCACTCCACGGCACCGGGTAGGATCGTCATACGTCAGCAGGCGCCGCTAGCTCAGTTGGTTAGAGCAGCTGACTCTTAATCAGCGGGTCCGGGGTTCGAGTCCCTGGCGGCGCACAGACAGCCAAGAGGCCCTCCGCTCCGGCGGAGGGCCTCTTCGCCTGTCCGCGCCCCGGCGCCCTCCCGCCCCGTGCCGCGGCCCGTGCCGCGGCCCGATCCCGCCGCGGGTCCGGCCCGCCGACGGGCGTCGAATGTCGTCCCGCTGGGCAGGACGGCTCGTATGCCACCATCGGCTGAGCGACTTCACTGGAGGCACGATGGCCGACCGCTACATCACCGTCTCGCTCGACAAGCGCGGCGTGCGCTGTACCGCCAAGCTGCTCGACGACCGCGCACCGATCACCTGCGCCGCGGTCTGGAACGCCCTGCCGCTCGGCGGCGACGTCTACCACGCCAAGTACGCCCGCAACGAGATCTACACCCTGCTGCCGCCCTTCGCGCCCGAGGAGCCGCCGCTGGAGAACCCGACGATCACCCCCATCCCGGGTGACCTGTGCTACTTCACCTTCACCCAGACCCAGCTGGGCACCGCCTCCTACGGCTACGAGTCGGACGCCGACCACCAGGGCCGGACCACCGTCGTCGACCTGGCGCTCTTCTACGAACGCAACAACCTGCTGATCAACGGCGACGCCGGCTGGGTGCCCGGCATCGTGTGGGGCAGCGTGGTCGAGGGCCTCGACGAGATGGCCGACGCCTGCCAGGACCTGTGGCGGGCCGGCGCCCTGGGCGAGAGCCTCAACTTCCGCCGCGCCTGACCCACCACCCCGCCACCCGCCCGCCCGGCCCCCTCCCGGCACCCGTCCCGCGCACCCCCCCCC
>NZ_BAAHCA010000194.1:0-6820 GCF_054776295.1 Streptomyces sparsus | reverse complement strand
CTCCCGCCGCCCGGCGTCGTCGGCGACCGCACCGCAGCCCGCCCGGCGCTGGGCCTGGACCACCTCTGCCGCGGGGGCGCCTCGGGATGTCTGGATCACTGAGACCGTCTGCTCCTTCGGGCGGGGCTGAGAACGTCCGGACAGAGTCGAGGCGTCGCCTGCCGCAGCGGCACAGGCGGGTAGGGGGGAGGAGGCGGGAGTCACGCGTGCGCCGACCCGGCCGGGGCTGTCGGCGTTCTTTCGGACGGGGCCGGAAGACGTACGCCGAGGCCGGCACCAGCACGTGAGTCCCCGGCCGCAACAGGCCCTGAAAACACAGGTCATGGCGGCGAAGATGCCGACCGGGGCGCTCGACGGGCCCGCACGTTACCAGCACATGCGCCGCGTGCGCACTACCGGCCCGGACTGTCACATCCCGACGGGCGCAATCGTCTTCAGGAGTGTGCCCGTGCGATCTCTCAGCGGAAGTGGAACTCGATGAAACGCTGGTCCACCAAGGATCTGTACACACTGACACCGCCCGCCGACGGCCGTCCCGGCGACGCCGTCCTGACGTTCACGGACCGCTACTCGGTCTACGACTTCGGCGTCATGCCCGACGAGATTCCGGGCAAGGGCCGGGCCACCTGCGCCATGGCGGTGAGGTCCTTCGGCCTGCTGCACGACGCCGGGATCCCGACCCACTTCGTCGAGCAGGTCTCCGACAACGCCATCCGCGTCAAGCTGCTCGACATCGATCTGCAGGGCCGCAGGCCACGCACCGAGCCGGGCGGCATGATCCCGCTGCAGGTGGTGTACCGCAACGCCCTGCCCCGGGAGTCCTCCGTGCACCGCCGAATCGCCCAGGGGCACCTGGACCCCGCTCTCGTACCGGTGCGGCTCTCACCCGGCTCACCCTGGTTGGCGGAGGCGATGGTGGAGTTCACCACCAAGTTCGAGGAGACCGACCGTTTCGTGACCTGGGCGGAGGCGGCGGTCGTCGGCCGGATCGACGGCGAGGACATCGCCGCGCTCGTCAAGCGGGCCAAAGAACTGGCCGCGGTCCTCACCGCGCACTGCGACACCACCGGGATGCGACTCGTCGACGGCAAGGCCGAGTTCGGGTTCGACGAGGACGGCACCCCGATGGTCATCGACCATGTCGGCACACCCGACGAAAACCGCTTCTACGCCGACGGCGTACCCGTTTGCAAGGAGCTCCTGCGCTATCTCCACCCCGGGCTGCGCGACCTCGTTCAGTCCAGCGTCCGCGACGGCCTGCCCCGCGCGGACTGGCCGCGCCCCGAACCGCTCGCCCGCTCCACCGTGACGGCGGTGTCCGACGTCTACGCCGCCCTCGCCGACGTATGGTGCGCCCCCGGTGACCCGGCCCGGCAGCACCTTTCCGCCGCGGTGCGGGAATTCGTCGAGGTCACCGGCGCGCAGCTCGAGGAGCGGACCGGACTGTGAACGACCAGCAACCGGCAACGGTACGGGTGTCGGCGCCCGCCCGCCTCAGTTTCACCCTCATCAGTCTCGACGGCACCTCGATGCGGCGCAACGGCATCGCGGCCATGGCGGTCGACCGTCCCGGGCTCACCGCCGAGGTGCGAGCCGCCGCGGACGGCACCACCCGGGTCACCGGAGTCGCCGAGGAGACCGCCCGTGAACTGACCACGGCCCTGGGAACCCTGCGGCAGCGGTGGGGCGGCCCTCCCGCCGAGGTCACCGTGACCGAACCGCTGCCCCAGCACTGCGGGTTCGGCTCCAAGACCAGCACCCTCCTGGCTGTCGGCCGCGCCTACGGAAACCTCTGCGGCCGCGAGCCCGAGCTGCGCGACCTGGCCCGGATCCTGGGCCGCGGCCGTACCTCGGGCGCCAGCACGGGGCTCGCCGAGCACGGCGGCTTCCTTGTGGACGGCGGACACGTCAACCCGCCGGAGTTCGCCGAGGACCCGCACGCATACCTCAGGCCCAGCCGCTATGCCCAGGACGTACCGCCCCCGAAGCCTGTGGTGCGCCTCGACTTCCCCGACTGGCCGGTCCTGGTCATGATCACCCACGGCCGGCATCTGGGCGGTCAGGAGGAGCTCGCCTGGTTCCAGCGCGTCACCCCGATCCCGCCCGAGGAGTCGTGGCGAACCTCGCACCTCGTCTTCATGGGGCTCGCCCCGGCCGTTCTGGAGCGGGACTTCGACGCGTTCTGCGCCGCCGTCGACGCGATCACCTTCACCGGTCACTTCAAGCAGGCGCAGATCGCCTTCCAGGGCGAGACCGTGACACGGGTCCTGGACGAGGGGCGTGCCGAGCCGTCGATCGGCGCGATCGCGCTCAGCGTGACCGGCCCCGCCTGCTTCGCCTTCCCGCACGACACCGAGGCAGCGGCCAGCTGGGCCAAAGACCTCCAGCACCGCGGCCTGGTCAGGGACTTCTGGTTCACCACCGCCGACAACGACGGACTGCGCACCACCGCCTCGCGGTGAGGCGAGCACACACCACGGCCTGCGCGTTCCCGCCGCGCAGCGAAACGGATCGGAGCCCGAAGCGATGAACGCGCACATCCCGGACGTCCTGGCGTCCCGTTATGCCTCCAAGGAGCTGACGACCCTCTGGTCGCACGAGCACAAGATCGTGCTGGAGCGCAAACTGTGGCTGGCTGTGCTGGCGGCCCAGAGCGAGCTGGGCATCAGCGTGCCGTCCGGGGTGGTCTCCGACTACGAGAAGGTCCTCGACGTCATCGACCTGGAGTCCATCGCCCGACGCGAGCGGGTCACCCGCCACGATGTGAAGGCCCGCATCGAGGAGTTCAACGCCCTCGCCGGCCACGAGCACATCCACAAGGGTATGACGTCCCGCGACCTGACCGAGAACGTCGAGCAGCTCCAGGTCCGCGACAGCCTGGTGCTCGTACGGGATCGCTGCGTCGCCCTCCTGGTCCGGCTCGGTGGACTCGCGCGGCAGCACGCCGCCCAGGTCATGGCCGCCCGCTCGCACAACGTCGCCGCCCAGTCCACGACCCTGGGCAAGCGCTTCGCCACGGTCGCCGAGGAGGTCCTGGTCGGCTACGCGCGTCTCGAGGAGCTCATCGGCCGCTATCCGATGCGGGGCATCAAGGGCCCGGTCGGCACCGCCCAGGACATGCTCGACCTGCTTGGTGGCGACCGGCAGCTGCTGACCCGGCTTGAGGACCGCGTCGCCGGCCACCTCGGCTTCGCCCACCGCTTCACCAGTGTGGGTCAGGTCTACCCGCGCTCGCTCGACTACGAAGTCCTCAGCCTGCTGGTCCAGTTGGCGGCGGGCCCGTCCTCGCTGGCCCGTTCGATCCGGCTGATGGCGGGCGACGAACTGGTCACCGAGGGGTTCGCCGAGGGACAGGTCGGCTCCTCCGCCATGCCGCACAAGATGAACTCCCGCTCCTGCGAACGCATCAACGGCTTGATGGTCGTGCTGCGCGGCTTCGCCTCCATGGCCGGCGAGTTGTCCGGTGACCAGTGGAACGAGGGCGACGTGTCCTGTTCGGTGGTCCGGCGAGTCGCCCTGCCCGACGCGTTCTTCGCCTTCGACGGGATGCTGGAGACCCTGCTGACCGTCCTCGACGAGTTCGAAGTGTTCCCGTCGGTGATCGACGCCGAGCTGGAGCGGTATCTGCCCTTCCTGGCCACGACCAAGATGCTGATGGCCGCCGTGCGCGCCGGGATGGGTCGCGAGAGGGCGCACGAGGTCATCAAGGAGCATGCGGTCGGCGCCGCGCTGGCGATGCGCTCCGAAGGGGCGGACAACCTGTTGCTCAGCCGGCTCGCGGCCGATGAGCGCTTCCCGCTCGACCGAGCCCGACTGGACGAACTCCTCGCGGACCGCGCCGGGTTCACCGGCTCTGCCGCCGAGCAGATCGCCGCCGTGACAGCCCGCGTCGACGAGATCGCCGGCCGCCACCCCGGGGCCGCGCGGTACCGGCCGGGGCGCTTGCTCTAGGCCGGGTCCCCTTCTCTTCCTCTCCCTCCCCTCTCCTCGAAGGAACGGGCTTCCGTGCAAGATCGCGAAACCGACACCATCGTGCTCGGCTCCGGCGGAGCCGGACTGCTCGCGGCCTGCCGCGCCGCCGACGCCGGACGACAGGTCGTCGTCCTCGAACGCACCCCGGTGCTCGGCGGCACCACCGCCGTGTCCGGGGGCATGATCTGGGTTCCGAACAGCTCCGTGATGCGCGAACACGGCCTGCCCGACTCGCCCGAGGACGCCCTGCGTTACCTGGAGCGCGTCACCGAGGGAGCGGTCGAGCGGTGGCGCCTTGAGCAGTACGTCGAGGTCGCGCCCGAGATGGTCGACTACCTGCACGCCAAGACTCCTGTGCGGCTCTTCCCGATCGACCGTCCCGACTACCACTCCGACTGGCCCGGTGCCCGCGACGTCGGCCGCACCCTGGACAACGTTCCCTTCCCCACCGCCGACCGCCCCGGACTGATCGACCGTATCCGCAAGGGGAGCCACTTCGACGCGGTCACCTACGACGAGCGCAACCGCTGGCGCGACCCGGAGCTGTTCGACCACGAACTCGTCGACCGCCGCAGGGCTGAGGGCGTTCTCACGGTCGGCGCCGCGCTGGCGACGGCGCTCGTGGCGGCCTGCGACGACCGGGGGGTGAGGTTCGTGACGGGTGTACGCGGCCGTGAACTGCTCATCGAGCAGGGCCGGGTGGTCGGGGTGCGCGCCGAGACCGACGCAGGGACCACGGTGTTCCGGGCGCGCGACGGCGTCGTCCTGGCCAGCGGCGGTTACGAGTGGAACGAACGGCTCAAGCGCGCGCATCTGGGGGTGGCGGGCGCCCGGCCCATCAGCCCGCCCTGGAACCACGGCGACGGCCTGCTGATGGCGCTCCGCGCCGGGGCGGCCCTTGACGGCATGTCGCAGGCCTGGTGGGTGCCCGCGATCGGCGCACCGGGGGAGACGTACGACGGCGAGCCGCTGTCCCGGCACCTGGTCCCCGAGCGCTGCCTACCAGGGTCGGTCATGGTCAACCGGCAGGGCCGTCGCTTCGTCAACGAGGCCGTCAACTACAACGACATCACCAAGGCGTTCCTCACCTTCGACCCCACGCAGCACGCATACCCCAACGCACCCGCCTGGCTGGTGTTCGACGAGGCGTTCCGCCGTCGCTACGCCATCGCCGGCGCACAGCCATCGGACCCCGTTCCCGCCTGGTACGAGCGCGGCGCGACCCCAGCCGACCTGGCGGAGCGCATAGGCGTCGACGCGGACGGGCTCACCGCCGCTCTCGACGACTTCAACCGGCACGCGGCCGAGGGCGAGGACCCGGAGTTCGGCCGCGGTACCACCAGCCACGACCGCTACTACGGCGACCACCGGTGGACGCCCCACCCGTGCCTGGGTCCGCTCGAGCAACCGCCCTTCTACGCCATCCGTGTCGATCCCGGCATGATCGGCACGAGGGGCGGCCTGGTCACCGACGCCGACGGACGGGTCCTCGACCACGATGACGCCCCGATACCGGGCCTGTTCGCCTGCGGCAACGTCGCCTCCGATCCCTTCGGTCCCGGCTACCCGGGCTCGGGCGGCACCCTCGGTCCGGCCCTCCTGGGCGGCTACCTGTGCGGCGCCGCTGTCGCCCGGGGCGGGGAGGGCCGATGAGGGCCGTGGTGGCGGGCGCCGGCGCGATCGGCAGCTGTGTGGCACTCAACCTCGCCGAACAGGGCGTCCAGGTCGTCCTGGTCGACGGCCAGGACCTCGGTACGGGCCTGTCGGCGCACGGGTTCGGGTGGGTGAACGCGGTGGACAACGGGTCGGCGCCCTACTACGCGCTCACCCGGGAGGCCCAACGCGCGCACGACCGGCTCGCCGCCCGAACCGATGGCGCGCCCTGGCTTTTTCGACGCGGCAATCTGCACTGGGCGCACACGGCAGACGAGGCCCGGCGGCTGCGTGCCGCCGCGGACGGCTACCGCGCTCTGGGCTATCCCGTCGAAGAGGTCGACGCCGGCTACGCCCGGCGGGAGTTGCAGCCGGGTCTCGCCCTCGACGGCGTGCACGGACCGCTGTTCCACTATCCGGCGGACGCACACGTGATCAGCGACCGCTTCCTGGCCGCTGTACAGGAGCAGTGTCGGCGGGCGGGTGTGGTGATCCGCACGGGGGATCCGGTCACCGGCTTCACCGGGGGCGACCCGGTGCGCGGGGTCACGCTCGCCTCCGGCGCGCGGTTGGCCGCCGACACCGTCGTCACCTGCGCGGGACGCGGCACGGCGGAGCTGCTGAGGCAGGTCGGCGCGCACCTCCCCCTGGTGGAGCCGGGGGACGCCCGGGCTCTGACCCTGGGCCTGCTGGTGCGGACGTCAACGGTGCCGGTACGCGTGGAACGCGTCCTGCACGCACCGAAGTTGAGCGTACGGCCGCACACCGGCGGCCGCCTCGTCCTGCACTGCCACGACATGGACGAGACGTTGGTCCCCGGTGCGCCCGACGAACTGGCCGCGCAGGGGCACCGGGCGGCGCGGCGCGTACTCGACAGACTCGGAGACGTGCTCCCGGGGGCTGGTCGCGAGGCCGGGGTGGAGTCCGCCTACGTCGGCGTCCGGCCCATGCCGGCCGACGGGATGAGCGTGCTCGGGTGGGTGCCGGAGGCGCCCTCGCTGTACGTGGTGGTCACGCACAGCGGCCTCACCCTGGCCCCCGTGCTGGGGGAGATCGTCGCTCGGGAAGTACGCGGCGAGGCGTCCCCCTTGGCGGCGGCTTTCCGCCCCGAACGCTTCACCGCAGCGGGACAGCGCTGACGCCCGAAGCCCGCGTGCTCCGAGCAGAGCCTCCGAGCGGGAAGGATTCGGGCGTC
>NZ_BAAHCA010000193.1:0-6824 GCF_054776295.1 Streptomyces sparsus | reverse complement strand
GCGGGGCGTCGTCACGCCCCGCTCGCAGTAGGGCCGCGGAACCCCCTGTCCCCGCCGGTCTCCGCAGCGACGACGCCCCCGGAGTGCGACTGCGGCGGGGCGGTCGTGCACGAGACCGGCGGGGCAGAGGGATCAGGGATCCGCCGGGGCGGTCCGGATCAGCGGAAGTTGAACGTGGTGTTGATCGACACCGGGTTCGGGCAGAGGAAACCGCCCTGGTGCAGCGGCACGTCGGTGGTTGCCGCGTAGTTGCGGCTGTCGCCGTCTCGCTGCGCCGTGAGGCCCACCGCCTGGTAGCGGCAGGTGATGCCGAACACTGTGACCGAGACGTCCAGCATGTCGGCGGTGGCCGTACCGGCGGCGTCGTTGAACGACACGGTCGGGTCGTTGTTCAGCACTCCGCTGATACCGGAGCAACTCAGGTTGCCGCCAGGCGTGTTGACGGTGGAGCGATCCACCGTGAGGGTGTTGGGCGCTGTGTCGCTGGTGACGCCGTTGGTCCAGCTGCACGACGAGGTGCCCGTTCCGATGGAGCCGTCGACGTGTCCCTGGGCGGCGGCACTGGCAGGGCTGGTCGTCAGGGCGGCCACGGTCAGCGCGCTCACGAGCACACCTGCGGCCTTCGTGGGAACGGACAGGGGGAGACGAGAGAGACGGGGCATGTGGGGGGCCTCCATGAGTTCTCGTGCACGGTGCCGGCTACTTACCGGCGGTAACACTGTGAAGGTAAGCATGGGCATGACACTCGTCAACCTCTGCGGCTGCTGCCATTTCAAGCCATACATGGCCGAAGCGCGTGCGGGGTGGCGGGGCCCTCGCGCCGCGAGAGTCCGCCGCTCCCGGCCCACAGCCGCACCCGAGCAGCGCGGAAAGCTCCCGCGAAGGCTTCCGCCGGGTGGCGGGCCCCCTCGCTGACGGATTCGAGCAGCGGCCGGTGACGAACGGGCGAACGCGGGATCGTGAGATGGGCCCGGCCGCTTTCCCTCCACCGACCGGGACTTGGGAACGCGGACCCGATGCGCCCAGCGAGGCCAAGCGAGTACCGGCCAGGGCCACCGGCGAACGGACCCGTTCAGCCGCCGCGTTCGAGGCCCATGAGGACGGAGTACGCGGACTCGGCCTGGCGGGCCGGCGCGGCGTCGGGGCGCGCGTATGGCCACTCTGCCCGGCAAGGCCGACCTGGCCGAGAACCGCACCCGCGCCTGGTTTGCGGCGGACTGAGCGGCGCGTACCGCCTTGACCAGGTCGGTCGCGTGGTGCACACACGTCATCCAAGCGGCAGAGGGAGAAGCGCGGGACTCCTCCCTCTGCCTTCGGGAGACGTTGATGTTCACATCCTCTGCTGTGAACTGGTCGCGCAGTCCCACAGTTCGGTGCGATGGGCATCGATGAGGGTGGTGATGCGAGTCAAAACTTCACTGGCCGGCTGCGGGTTGAGTCGGCGTCCGTCCCGCAGTCGCAGTGCGAGGAGATGATCAGCGGCTTCCTTGGCGCCGATGACGGCTTGGTAGGGAACCAGGCGGGCTTCTCGGATGCGTGCACCCAGACTTCCGCGCTCCGGGCCGGCGATCTCGGCACGCAATCCGAGGTCGGTGCAGCGTTGGGCGAGCGCCGCGGCGTTCGGCATTTCGGTGTCGGAGATCGGGAGAAGCACCAGTTGAGTGGGGGCGAGCCAGGCGGGGAAAGCACCGCCGTGCTGTTCGATGAGATGGGCGACGGCTCGCTCCACACTGCCGATGATGCTGCGGTGGACCATGACCGGCCGGTGCTTGGCCCCGTCCGCGCCGATGTAGTTCAGGTCGAACTGTTCGGGCTGATGGAAATCGACCTGGACGGTGGACAGGGTGGACTCCCGGCCGGCCCCGTCGGTGACCTGGACGTCGACCTTGGGGCCGTAGAACGCGGCCTCCCCTTCAGCCACTTCGTAGGACAGGCCGGAGTTGTCGAGGACGTCGGTCAGCAGGGCAGTGGATCGTTGCCACTTCTCGGGTGCGGCGACGTACTTGCCGCCGGGCCCGGGAAGGGAGAGTCGGTAACGGGTCGCGGTGATGCTGAGCGCCTCGTAGGCCCGGCGGATCATCCCCAGTGCTGCCTGGGCCTCCTCGGCGACTTGGCCCAGGGTGCAGAAGATGTGCGCGTCGTTGAGCTGGATGGCCCGGACACGGGTCAGCCCTCCGAGCACGCCGGAGAGTTCGGAGCGGTACATGCCTCCGAGTTCGGCCATGCGCAACGGCAGATCGCGGTAGCTGTGGGAGCGGGAACGGTAGATCACCGCATGGTGAGGACACAAGCTCGGCCGCAGGACGACCTGCTCGCCGCCGAGGGTCATCGCAGGGAACATGTCGTCGCTGTAGTGCGCCCAGTGCCCCGAGATCTCGTACAGCTCCCGCTTGCCGAGCACTGGCGAGTAAACATGCTGGTAGCCCGCCCGCCGCTCGGCTGCACGGATGTACTCCTCCAGGGTGTGCCGCACAGCCGCTCCGTCGGGCAGCCAGTACGGCAGGCCGGCGCCGATCAGTGGATCAGTGCCGAACAGGCCCAGTTCACGGCCGAGCTTGCGGTGGTCGTGCACGGTGGTCATTGCGGTCTCCTTGCTGGGTGCGGAGCAAGTGACCGGCCCTATGACGAAGCCCCGGGGCACTTGCCCCGGGGCTTCGGATCAGGTCGTCTGTCAGCGCGCCGGGACACTCTCCGGCGTCGTCGTCATAGCAGCGCGCTTCATGCCGATCACCGTAGCAGGGGCCCCGGTCTCCGGTCGGTCTTTTCTCGGGCACACAACCCGGCCCGGCTCCGCAGCAGGTGGGCCAGAGTCCCCACGCGCGCCGGGAGGGCCGGGCTCAGGGCTCGGGGGTCGCTCGGCGCGGGGTCACTCCTTGCAGAGCTCCATGCCTGCCTTGATGACGGAGCCGAGGCTGGTCTTCACACCGGGGACGTCCGGGTCGTCGGCCCAGATGGCGTCCGGCTTGGCGTACTTGCTCTGCGCGGAACCCGTCAGGCCGTACTCGGTGCCGTCCGCTTCGAACGTGATCTTCCCCTGGTCGCAGGCGAGGGTGCCGGCGTCGACGGTGAAGGGCCACGGATCGACGTCCGCGCGAGTGATCTCGCTGGTCGCCTTCGTGTCGACATCCGCCGCAGGGGGCTCGGCGCCGGCCTCGCCGTCGGCGCACGCGGTCAGCGCGGCGAGCAGCAGAGCGGCGAGCAGCGGGGCTACCTGGCGTCTTGTCATGAGCACAGGTTGGTGCAGAAGGCGGCGAGAAACCGCCACCGTGATGCTTCTGTGATCTGCCGCTCGGAGGGGGCGGGAAGGTGTCCGGCCGTTGCCCGTTCCGGTCAGGAAGCCTTCCGGCCGGAGCCCGGTTTCCGCGTGTCGGCCGTCTTCTTCGCCGAAGTGTCGCGGCCTGTTCGCGCTGCCGGCTTGCTGCTCTTCTTGGCGCCCTGCTCGGTCGCCCGGGTCGCCGCCTTTCGGCCGGCCCCCGTCGCGGAGCGCCCGGTGGTGGCCGAAGCCGCCTTCTTCGCGGCCGACTTGGCGGGAGCCGACTTCTTCGCCGGGGCGGCCTTCCGCGCGGTTGTCGCCTTCGCGGCAGCCTTCTTCGGGGCGGACCGCGTACCGGTCTTCGTCGCCGTCTTCTTCGCAGCGGTCTTCTTGGTGTCCTTGGCGGCGGTCTTCCTCGCTGTTGACTTCCGCGACCCGTCCTCCGCGCCCTCGGCCTCTCCGGCTTCCTGGGTGTCCGCTCCTCCGGACTCCGGGGCCGGCTTCGACCGTCGCCCCTGGGCGAGGATCGGGGTGACGGTGGCTTCGTCGCCGTCACCCTCCCGGGCCTGGCGGGCGGCTGCGACGCTGTTCTCCAGTGCGGCCATCAGGTCGATGACCTTGCCGCCGGTGGACGGCTGCGGCGACTCCTCGGGTGTGCGGCCCTCCAGCTTCGCGGCGACCAACTCCTCGACGGCCTCCCGGTACTCGTCGTGCAGCTCGCTCCAGTCCAGGTCGCCCAGCGAGTCCATCAGCGTTTCGGCGAGGCCGAGTTCGGCTTCGCGCACGGTGACGTCCGACGAGGGTGCCAGTCCTGTGGCCGGTCGGACCTCGTCGGGCCACAGCATCGAGTGCAGCACGAGCGTGTCGTCGACGACACGCAGCAGGCCGAGTGATTCCCGGCCGCGCAGGGCGAACCTGGCGACGGCCGCCTTGCCCGTGTGCTCCAGGGCTTCGCGGAGCAGCACGTACGGCTTGGCAGCCGCGGCGGTCTCGGCGCCGAGGTAGTAGGCGCGGTCCAGGTGGATGGGGTCGATCTCGGAGGCCGGGATGAAGGTGAGGATCTCGATGGTCCTGGCTGTCGGCAGCGGCAGGGACGCGAGGTCGGCGTCGGTGAGCAGCACCGTCTCCCCGGTGTTGTCGGTGAAGCCCTTGCCGATCTCGTCCGACGGCACCTCCACGTTCTCGACCTCGCACACCTTGCGGTAGCGGATGCGTCCGCCGCAGCCGTCCTTGGTGTGGATCTGCCGGAAGCTGACGCTGTGGTTCTCGGTGGCGCCGTACAACTGGATGGGGATGCTGACCAGGCCGAAGGAGATGGCCCCTTTCCAGATGGATCGCACGGGAACACCTCCGCCGTTGGCTTCTGTCGCCCTTTGCCACTGTTTCGTGCGATTCTCAGGGTATGCCGCCGATCACGATCGTGGAGGGCCGAAAACTGTCCCTCAGCAATCTGGACAAGGTCCTCTACCCGGACGGCACCACCAAGGGAGAGCTGCTGCACTACTACGCGGCCTGCGCCCCGGTGCTGCTGCCGCAGCTGGCCGGGCGCCCGGTCAGCTTCCTGCGCTATCCCGACGGCCCGGACGGTGGCACGTTCTTCGCGAAGAACGTGCCACCGGGCACACCCGACTGGGTGACGACGGCGGAGGTGCCGCGGTCTAGCCGCACGTGGGCCCGGCAGATCGTGATCGAGGACCTGCCGTCCCTGATGTGGGCGGCGAACCTGGTGACGGAACTGCACACGCCGCAGTGGCGGGCCGACGCCCCGGAGCAGGCGGACCGCATGGTCTTCGACCTGGATCCGGGGCCGCCCGCGGACATCGTGCAGTGCTGCACCGTGGCCCGCTGGCTGCGCGAACGGCTGGCCGACGACGGGTTGACCGCCCATCCCAAGACGTCCGGGTCCAAGGGCCTGCACCTGCTGGTGCCGCTGCTGCCGGTGCCGTCCACCGAGGTCACCGGTTACGCCAAGGCGCTGGCCGCCGAGGCCGAACGGGAACTGGCCGGCCTGGCCGTGCACCGCATGGAGCGCGCGCTGCGCCCGGGAAAGGTCTTCATCGACCACAGCCAGAACAACGCGGCCAAGACCACCGCCACGCCGTACACAGCCCGGGCGCGCCGCACTCCGTCGGTCTCCGCGCCCGTCACCTGGGACGAGGTGGAGAGCTGCACGGACGCGGCGCAACTGGCCTTCGACATCCACGACGTCCCCCGCCGCCTGGAGCGGCACGGGGACCTGCTGGCCGTCCTCGCCGACCCGGACGCCGCCCGCCCCCTGCCTGGCGGCGAGTAGCGCCGGTCTGGCCCCAAGCCCGGCGCGCCCGAGCGTCCCGCCCCCAAGCGCGCCCAGGCGCCTGCGCGCGGGTGGTGTGCGACCGGTGTGCGCCCTCGGGGCATTCGCGGGGGGCTCGTAGACTGGTCGCCACCATGGCCTACCTCGATCACGCCGCCACCACCCCCATGCTTCCGGAGGCGGTGCGGGAGATGACCGCCCAGCTCGCCGTCACCGGAAACGCGTCCTCGCTGCACGCGGCCGGCCGGCGGGCCCGCCGTACCGTCGAGGAGGCCCGCGAGCGGCTGGCCGCCTCGCTCGGCGCCCGACCCAGTGAGGTCGTCTTCACCGCGGGGGGCACCGAATCGGACAACCTCGCGGTGAAGGGCCTGTACTGGGCCAGACGGGCCGCGGATCCGGCCCGCACCCGGGTGCTGGCCAGCCCCGTCGAGCACCACGCGGTGCTGGACGCCGTGCACTGGCTGGCCGACCACGAGGGCGCCCGGGTCGAGTGGTTGCCGGTCGACGGGCACGGCCGCGTGCACGCCGGGTCGCTGCGGGCGGCTGTCGAACGCGACCCGGACGACATCGCGCTGATCAGCGTCATGTGGGCCAACAACGAGATCGGCACCCTCCAGCCGGTGGCCGAACTGGCGCGGATCGCGGGCGAGTTCGACATTCCGATGCACTCGGACGCGGTACAGGCAGTCGGGCAGGCAGCGGTGGACTTCGCCGCCTCCGGGCTGGCCGCGATGACGGTCAGCGGGCACAAGATCGGTGGCCCGTACGGCATCGGCGCGCTGCTGCTCGGTCGCGACCAGTCCCCCGTCCCGCTGCTGCACGGCGGTGGGCAGGAACGGGACGTGCGCTCCGGCACGCTGGACGTGCCGGCCGTCGCGGCCTTCGCCGTGGCCGCCGAGCACGCCGCCGCCCGGCAGGAGCGGTTCGCGAAGGAAGTGGGCGCGCTGCGCGACCTGTTGGTCGCCGAGGTGCGTGCCGCGGTGCCCGACGCCGTGCTGGGCGGTGATCCGGACCCGGACGGACGGCTGCCCGCCAACGCGCACTTCGCGTTCCCCGGCTGCGAGGGCGACTCGCTGCTGCTGCTGCTGGACGCCCAGGGCATCGAGTGCTCCACCGGTTCGGCCTGCACCGCGGGCGTCGCCCAGCCCAGTCACGTGGTGCTGGCGACCGGCGCCGACCCGGACCTGGCCCGGGGCACGCTGCGGTTCTCGCTCGGGCACACGTCGACCAGGGCGGACGTGGCGGCGGTGGCGGCGGCCATCGGCCCGGCCGTCGAGC
>NZ_BAAHCA010000192.1:0-6826 GCF_054776295.1 Streptomyces sparsus | reverse complement strand
CGGACGACGGCCGCACGCTCGCGGACACGTCCGCCGGCGCGGACTCCCCGGGCGACGGCCCCGATCCGGAGCGCGCGGACTACCCCCTGGACTGCGGCCCCTGGGAGGCGGCCGTGGTCAGTCGGCACGATGCCGACTTCGACCGGGACGGCCGCGACGAGACGGTGGCCGTCGTCCGGTGCGCGAGCGGCACCGGGAGCGCGCCCAGCGGCGTGTACGTCCTGGCCGCCCGGCGGGACGGCTCACCGCGCATAGTGGAGACGCTCGTCGACCCCGGTGAGCAGATGTCGGTGTCGGACTTCCGGGTGCGCGCGGGCCGTATCTCGGCGAAGCTGCACGGTTACTCCTCGGACACGGTGCCGCGCTGCTGCCCCGACCAGGAGCGGGACGTCAGCTGGCGGTGGCAGCGCGGACAGTTCGCGCTCCGTGCCGCTCCGCTCACCGCCGGCGTCTGACCGCCTCGCGGACCGTCGGCGGCCCGCTGTCAGGCGCCGTCCGGACCGTAGACCTCGACGCTGTCCGAAACCCGACGCACGTGGATGCACTCGCCGGGGCACTCCTTGGCGGAGTCGACCACGTCGTTGAGTAGCGGCAGCGGGACCGGGGCCGTCGCGCCCGCCGCCGTTCGCAGCTCGTCGTCCGCGCCCTTGACGTAGGCCAGGCCGTCGATGTCCAGCTCGAAGACCTCGGGCGCGTACTGGGCGCAGATGCCGTCACCGGTGCAGAGGTCCTGGTCGATCCAGACCTCGAGTTCGCCGGTTCCTGCCTCGTCCTGCACGGTCATGTCGCCTGCCGTTCCTGCCTGCGGGTGCTCATGGAAGCCAACGGGAAAGGGTGTTGACCCTCCCGACGATACAACCGGCGGCTTCCGGAGCGCGTCGGGTGGGTATCTCCCTGACGTGAGGGAGTGCGCAAGGGTGAAGATCGGACACACCCCGACAGTCTTTGTGATCTAGGGGTTTCAACCCGTGCGGGCCCAGGTAGGGTCAGGAAGCGTCCAGCTCCCCCTGGAGGAGGTGAGGACCGTGGCAGCCCACGACGACGACATGAACCGCGGCATCCGGCCCGGTCGGGGTTCCGATGACCCGGCTGGCCAGGTTGCTTTTCTCGAGCAGGAGATCGCCGTCCTGCGCCGCAAGCTCGCTGACTCTCCGCGCCACACTCGAGTTCTCGAGGAGCGGATCGTCGAGTTGCAGACCAATCTGGCGGGCGTCTCCGCACAGAACGAGCGGCTGGCCAACACCCTGCGTGAGGCCCGCGACCAGATTGTCGCACTCAAGGAGGAGGTCGACCGGCTCGCACAGCCGCCGGCCGGCTTCGGCGTCTTCCTGCAGGCCAACGAGGACGGCACCGCCGACATCTTCACCGGGGGCCGCAAGCTCCGGGTGAACGTCAGCCCCAGCGTCGAGCTCGAGGAGCTCAGGCGCGGCCAGGAGCTGATGCTCAACGAAGCGCTCAACGTGGTCGAGGCCATGGAGTTCGAGCGCGCCGGCGACATCGTCACCCTCAAGGAGGTCCTGGAGGACGGCGAACGCGCGCTGGTGCTCGGCCACACCGACGAGGAGCGGGTGGTCCGGCTCGCCGAACCGCTGCTCAACACCACGCTGCGGGCCGGCGACGCGCTGCTGCTGGAGTCCCGCTCCGGGTACGTCTACGAGGTCGTGCCCAAGAGCGAGGTCGAGGAGCTGGTCCTCGAAGAGGTCCCGGACATCGACTACGCCAAGATCGGCGGCCTCGGCGGGCAGATCGAGCTCATCCGCGACGCCGTCGAGCTCCCCTACCTGCACCCCGACCTTTTCAAGGAGCACGAGCTGCGCCCGCCCAAGGGCGTGCTCCTCTACGGCCCGCCCGGCTGCGGAAAGACGCTCATCGCCAAGGCCGTCGCCAACTCGCTGGCGAAGAAGGTCGCGGAGGTGACCGGTCAGCCGGCCGGCAAGAGCTTCTTCCTCAACATCAAGGGCCCCGAGCTGCTCAACAAGTACGTCGGTGAGACGGAGCGGCACATCCGCCTCGTCTTCCAGCGGGCCAGGGAGAAGGCGAGCGAGGGCACCCCCGTCATCGTCTTCTTCGACGAGATGGACTCGCTGTTCCGCACCCGCGGCTCCGGTGTCAGCTCGGACGTGGAGAACACCATCGTCCCCCAGCTGCTGTCGGAGATCGACGGTGTGGAGGGCCTGGAGAACGTCATCGTCATCGGCGCCTCCAACCGCGAGGACATGATCGACCCGGCGATCCTGCGGCCGGGCCGGCTGGATGTGAAGATCAAGATCGAGCGTCCGGACGCCGAGGCGGCGAAGGACATCTTCTCCAAGTACCTCACTCCCAACCTGCCCATCCACAGCGAGGACCTCACCGAGAACAACGGCAACCGCCAGGCCGCCGTCGCTGGAATGATCCAGTCCGTCGTGGAGCAGATGTACGCCGAATCCGAGGAGAACCGCTTCCTCGAGGTGACGTACGCCAACGGCGACAAGGAAGTCCTGTACTTCAAGGACTTCAACTCCGGCGCGATGATCCAGAACATCGTCGACCGGGCCAAGAAAATGGCGATCAAGGCGTTTCTCGACCACAACCAGAAGGGTCTGCGCGTCTCCCATCTGCTCGCCGCGTGTGTGGACGAGTTCAAGGAGAACGAGGACCTGCCGAACACCACCAACCCGGACGACTGGGCCCGGATCTCCGGCAAGAAGGGCGAACGGATCGTGTTCATCCGCACGCTCGTCACCGGAAAGCAGGGCGCCGACACCGGTCGTTCCATCGACACGGTGGCGAACACCGGTCAGTACCTGTAGGAGAAAACCGTCCGGCTGCGGCTGCCCGACCGGGCAGCCGCGGCCGGACCGTTTCGACAAAGGTCCGGTGCATTCTCCCCACCGCGGCATCCGCCCGCCTAGGCTCGCGAGTACGACGCCGACAGGCGCAGTGCGGTTGCCGCGAGGCCGCATACGGGGCGAAGGCGCAGTGGGACTTCAGCGGTGGGCCAGCACGGGCCACCGCCGGGCAAGGAGGGCCGCATGACCGTACGGCGAGTAATGGGCATCGAGACCGAGTACGGGATCTCCGTTCCCGGGCACCCCAACGCCAATGCCATGCTCACCTCGTCCCAGGTGGTCAACGCCTACGCGGCAGCGATGCACCGGGCCCGCCGCGCCCGGTGGGACTTCGAGGAGGAGAACCCGCTCCGGGACGCCCGCGGCTTCGACCTCGCACGCGAGTCGGCCGACTCCAGCCAGCTCACCGACGAGGACATCGGCCTGGCCAACGTCATCCTCACCAACGGCGCGCGCCTCTACGTGGACCACGCACACCCCGAGTACAGCTCCCCGGAGGTCACCAACCCGCTCGACGCGGTGCTGTGGGACAAGGCGGGGGAGCGGGTCATGGCGGAGGCCGCCCGGCGGGCCGCCGAGGTGCCCGGCGCCCAGCCGATCCACCTGTACAAGAACAACACCGACAACAAGGGCGCCTCCTACGGTACGCACGAGAACTACCTGATGAAGCGGGAGACGCCGTTCTCGGACATCGTCCGGCACCTGACGCCCTTCTTCGTCTCCCGCCAGGTGGTCTGCGGGGCCGGCCGGGTCGGCATCGGCCAGGACGGCGGCGAGCACGGCTTCCAGATCAGCCAGCGCGCCGACTACTTCGAGGTCGAGGTCGGCCTGGAGACGACACTCAAACGGCCCATCATCAACACCCGCGACGAGCCGCACGCCGACGCGGAACGCTACCGCCGGCTGCACGTCATCATCGGTGACGCCAACCTGTCGGAGCTGTCCACCTACCTCAAGCTGGGCACCACCTCGCTGGTGCTGGCCATGATCGAGGACGGGTTCATCGCGGTCGACCTCGCGGTCGACCAGCCGGTCCGCACCCTCCACGAGGTCAGCCATGACCCGGACCTCAGGCAGTTGGTCACGCTGCGCAACGGCCGCACCCTGACCGCCGTGCAGCTCCAGATGGAGTACTACGAGCTGGCCCGCAAGTACGTCGAGGAGCGGTGGGGAGCGGACGCCGACGAGCAGACGGTGGACGTCCTGACCCGCTGGGAGGACGTCCTGGTCCGGCTGGAGCGGGACCCGACGAGTCTCGCGGGGGAGCTGGACTGGGTCGCCAAGCGGGAGCTGATGGAGGGCTACCGGCGGCGGGACGGCCTCGGCTGGGACGCCGCCAGGTTGCAGCTGATCGACCTCCAGTACGCGGACGTGCGCCCCGACAAGGGCCTCTACAACCGGTTGGCGTCCCGCGGCCGCATCACCCGCCTGCTGGACGAGGCGGACGTCGAGCGGGCCCGCAGCAAGCCGCCGGAGGACACCCGGGCCTACTTCCGGGGCCGCTGCCTGGAGCAGTACGCCGACGACGTGGCGGCGGCGTCCTGGGACTCGGTGATCTTCGACCTGCCCGGCCGGGACTCGTTGCAGCGGGTGCCCACCCTGGAGCCGCTGCGGGGGACCCGCGCCCATGTGGAGGACCTGCTCGACCGCTGCCGTACCGCGGACGAGCTGGTCCGGGTGCTGTCCGGGAACTGAAACCGCCCCGACCCGGGAATCACGGGGGTGGTCCCCGGGCGTTGTAGCAAAACAGGGTCCGATGTCAGTCCCTGCTTGTAGGGTCTGATCATGAACGACTAATCCGAGCGGGGTGAGCTATATGGCAACCAAGGACACCGGCGGCGGACAGCAGAAGGCGACGCGCTCCACCGAGGAGACCGAGCAGCAGACCGAGGACGCGCAGTCCACGGAGGACCTCAAGGAGCGCCAGGAAGCACTGACGGACGACGTCGATTCGGTGCTCGACGAAATCGACGATGTGCTCGAGGAGAACGCCGAGGACTTCGTGCGGTCGTTCGTGCAAAAGGGCGGCGAATAACGGGCTGCCGCCCGCCGTGTCACGCGGCGCGTGCGGATTCGCCGTCCTGTACGGGACGGCCGGGTGCGATTCCCGCACCCGGCCGTCCCGCTGCGTCAGGTGACCGTTCCGGCCCGGCCCGCCGTCCCCTCGACCTGTTCGCCCCTCCTGCCCGTGCGTGCCGGGGCGCCGCCCCGACACGCCGTCCGCGGGTGCCGGGCCAGCTGCTCGGGCAAAGCATGTGGATCACGATCACCGGGCGGGTAGGGTCCCGACGTAACCCCGCTTCGGCAGCCGCGCGGGCACCGAAGCACCCGAAAGCACCGGTCGCACGTCACGGGGCGTACGGCCGCATACGTGGAAGGAAACGCGTGGAAGCCAACACTCGTGGCATCGGGCGTCTGCCGGCTGCCTTCCTGACGCCCGGATCGTCGTCGTTCATGGACTTCCTGTCCGATCACGCTCCCGAGCAGCTGCCGGGCAACCGGCCCCTGCCGCCCGTGCAGGGCGCCGTGGAGGCGCCGCACGGCACGACCATCGTCGGTGTGACGTTCCGCGGCGGGGTGATCCTGGCCGGGGACCGCCGGGCCACCATGGGCAACATGATCGCCCAGCGCGACATCGAGAAGGTCTTCCCGGCCGACGAGTACTCCGCGGTGGGCATCGCCGGCACCGCCGGGCTCGCGGTGGAGATGGTGAAGCTCTTCCAGCTCGAACTTGAGCACTTCGAGAAGGTCGAGGGCGCCCAGCTGTCCCTCGAGGGCAAGGCCAACCGGCTCTCCACGATGATCCGGAGCAACCTCGGCATGGCGATGCAGGGGCTCGCCGTGGTGCCGCTCTTCGCCGGCTTCGACACCGTGCGCGACCGGGGCCGGATCTTCTCCTACGACGTCACCGGGGGCCGCTCCGAGGAGCTGAGCTTCGCGGCGGTGGGTTCGGGCTCGGTCTTCGCCCGCGGCTCCCTGAAGAAGCTGCACCACCCCGACCTCACGGAGGAGCAGGCGGCCACCGTGGTGGTCCAGGCCCTCTTCGACGCCGCCGACGACGACTCCGCCACCGGCGGGTCCGACATGGCCCGGCGTATCTACCCGGTGGTCGCGGCCATCACCGAGGACGGTTACCGCCGCCTCGACGAGTCGGAGGTCGCCGAGATCGCACGCGCGGTGCACGAAGGCCGAATGCAGCTGCCCAACGGGCCCCAGGCCCCGGTTCTCTAAGCACAGGAAGGGACGGGAAAGCCGGTGTCCACGCCGTTCTATGTCTCACCCCAGCAGGCCATGGCCGACCGCGCGGAGTACGCCCGCAAGGGCATCGCGCGCGGACGCAGCGTTGTCGTGCTGCAGTACACCGAAGGCATCGTGTTCGTCGCGGAGAACCCCTCCAGGGCGCTGCACAAGGTCAGCGAGATCTACGACCGCATCGCGTTCGCCGCGGTCGGCAAGTACAACGAGTTCGAGAACCTGCGCATCGGCGGCGTCCGTTACGCGGACCTGCGCGGTTACACCTACGACCGCGACGACGTCACGGCCCGCGGCCTGGCCAACGTCTACGCCCAGACGCTCGGCACGATCTTCTCCAGCGTCGGTGAGAAGCCCTACGAGGTGGAGCTGATCGTCGCCGAGGTGGGCGACGCGCCCGAGGACGACCAGATCTACCGGCTGCCGCACGACGGTTCCATCGTCGACGAGCACGGCTCCGTCGCGGTCGGCGGCAACTCCGACCAGATCGGCACCTATCTCGAGGAGCGGCACCGCGACGACATGTCGCTGGCCGAGGTGCTGCAACTGGCCATGGCGGCCCTGGTCCGTGACAACAACGGCGGGGAACGCACTCTCACCGCCGACCAGTTGGAAGTGGCGGTGCTCGACCGCGGCCGTCCGCAGCAGCGCAAGTTCAAGCGGGTGCTGGGCCGTCAGCTCTCCCAGCTGCTGGAGAAGTCGCCGGCGGCCGGCGCGGAGGCCTCCGCGGTCAGCGACGACGG
>NZ_BAAHCA010000191.1:0-6834 GCF_054776295.1 Streptomyces sparsus | reverse complement strand
GACAAGGCCACGAGCCAGGTGATCGCCACCCAGAACGAGAGCTCAGCGGGTGGCTGGGCGGTGGCGGCCAGCGGTTGGGGCGGGCGGTGACGTAGGCGGGGCCTCCCCACAGCAGCAGGCCCTCGACCAGGGCCGTCGGCAGGTCGTCCCCCATGGCGAACAGGTCGCCGATGGCCTGGGTGCAGCCCCGGCAGCCGGCGAGGTGCGCGTTGAGGTCCTCGCTTCGGCGGGGCCCTCCGGGTCGGGAGACCGCCTCGATGATGCGGCCGAACCGGTGGCAGTCCTCGCGGGCCTCGTGGGCGAGGTGGGCGCGCAGGTAGGCGTGGCGCAGGGTGTTGCGGGCGCCCTCGGCGAGCTGCGGGATACCACCGGGCTCCAGGCCCAGCAGCAGTGCGACCCGCGCGTCGGTGTCCCGCTCGACGAAGCAGTGCCACAGCAGCACCTGGGTGCGGGTGGGCAGCCGCCGGAAGGCGTGCAGCATCGTGGAGAGGTCGTCGAACCGGGGTGGGCCGTCCTGACCGGTGCGGCCGGCCCGCACCTCGTCCACCCAGACGGCGAACGCCGGAGCGAGGTCCGCCCCGCGTCCCCCGGCGACCCACAGCGCGGCGACGCGCTGCACGCACAGCAGGAGGTGCGGGCGCCACGCGATGTCCCCGGAGCCCTGGCGTTCCTGGTGGACGGCGAGCGTGAAGGCGCGTTCGGCAAGCGCTCGGGCCGGCTGGTCGCCGCTGCTGCAGACCCGCGCGTAGCGGAGCACGTCCGCCAGGTGGCGCCTGCGTATCTCCTCGGCGACGGCGGCTCTTGCGGTGGCCGAACCCACTCGGAGGAGCTGGGTGAGTTCCGCATCGGGCAGTCGGTGGTGGTCCAACCCGGCCGGTTGTCTGCCCGACGGGGGTTCTTGCTGAGTCAAACCGGCGACTCCTCGGCATCCGATGCGGCCAACTGGCGCCCCTCGTGGGGGCGGTGGGGTCAGGAGGGTGCCCATCGTGCTGGGAAACCGGTACTCGTGGAAGGACTTTGTCAGCAACGGATAGCTCAGGGCCTGTTCCCGAACCGTGATGCTCGGGCCTACAACTCCAGGTGGATCTCGTCTGTCTGTCAGACGCCGGGGCGTGACTCCGGCGTCTGACAGTGCGCACGTGCGCGTGCCGTAGGGGAGATCGGGGTTCAGGTGGGGAAGAGGGCATGGAGAGTCGCGGTGGCCGGCGGGGCAGCCGCGGTGTTCACGGCGGTCGCGGCGGTGCCGGCCGGGGCCGCCGAGAACGGGGTCGCGTTCTCCCGGGTCGAGGTGAACGGCGGCAAGCCGATCGTGGTCGGGATATCGAAGGAGGTCGCGGTGCCCGCGTCCTTCCGTATGTCGACCACCCTGAGGTGGGAGGGCCCGATGGTGTTCCCGTACCGCGGGAAGCTCGACTCGGGCGACGAGCTGTGGCACGCCATCGAGACCAGCGACTGCATCACCGTGAGCAGGGGCGTCTGCGACTTCGACGAGACGCTGTACCTCGACCCGGGTGAGTACGACATGCGGAACAAGGAAGCCGGCGCCTGGAAGACCGCGGCCCGGGTGCACTTCGCGGGCGACGGCCACGACATCGACGACGTCCCGGGCCTCACGATCCACGTCAAGCGGAACACCCGCCTGAAGGTCAACGCGTCCCCCGAGCCGGTGGTGAAGGGGAAGACCATCACCGTGACGGGCAAGGTCACGCGGGCGAACTGGGAGACCCGCAAGTACGCCTCGTACGGGGGCCGCAAGGTGAGCCTTCAGTTCAAGCCCGTGGGCACCACGTCCTACACCACGGTGAAGAAGGTGTACGCGGACAGCTCGGGTGGGCTCAGGACGACGGTGACGGCCGGCACGTCGGGCACGTGGCGGTGGCGCTACTACGGCAACACCACAAGCGGGCCTTCGACTTCGACCGGGGACCGCGTCGTGGTGCAGTGAGTGACCCCTCCGGAGCGGAGGGGCCGCTCCGGAGGGGCGGGCGGCGAGGGCGCGATCGGCGCACGCGGCCACCGCGACGGCACGCGGCGCTGCCGCTACCCAGGACAGGTGTCCACGCTGATCACCAGGTCGCCGGCAGCGAGGGGCGTTGGGCCGGTGTGGGCTGGGTGGTGCTTGCTGTCACGGTCTGCCGCGGGTCACCGCCTCCCCCGGCTCCGGGCATCCGGAGGGGCAACCCTCGGCCGCTGCGCGGGTGCGCCGTCGCGGGCCGTCGTGGACCTGGCGGAGCTGCAGCGCGCGGTGACCATCGCCGTCCCGTGCGTTGAGGTGCTGGACTCCACCGTGGGCGCGGTGTGCACGCTGCGCGACGTGGTGCGCCGCAAGGAGCTGGTCGCCACAGACCGGCAGTGGCGCCAGTCGGTGCGGCTACCGCAGGCGTCCGCGTTCCGGAAGGTCGCGACCAGGCCGACGAGACGACCTGTCGGTCCTCCCCACCTGCTGGGGGACTCCCCCACCGAGCGGCCGGCGGTCGAGCGCGACGTGCACCAGTTCGTCAACCCGGCAGTAATCTATGCGCGTTGACCCGACGTCGACTGGACGGGAGGCATGTTGGCGACACGTGTCATGGCCGTACTGGGTCTGTCTGCCATCGAAGAAGACATCTACCGGCATTTCCTGCGCCATCCGCGTACGCCATGGGGCAGCCTCCGTCTGGCCGTGCGGGCGGACCAGGACGGCGGGGCTGGGTTCTACGCCGGTCGCTGCACTCCGATTGCGGCGCAGCGGGCGTTGGGACGGCTGCGGGAGCTGCGGGCGATCCAGGGTGAGGAGAGCAGGCTGTGGGCCACGGAGCCCGCGATGCTGATACCCCGGCTGGCGGAGGACCGGCTGGAGTGGCTGTACCGGGAGATGCGGGAGCTGCTCCACACCCACCCGATCGTGGCCGCCCTGGAGCGGGACCGCCCGGCTCAGACCGGCACCGCCGGGCCGACGGCGCCGGGGATCGAGCGGATCGAGGATCTGGCCCGGGTCCGCGGGCTGATCGACGATCTGTCGTTCTTCGCCCGGACCGAAGTGCTCTCCGCCGAGCCCTACGACGCGCTGAGCCCGCACAGCATCGCGTATGCCCGCCCCCTGGACCTGCGCTGCCTGCGGCGCGGGGTGCGGATTCGCCATCTGGTGCGCCGCAAGGCTCTGCACGATGCCCCGACCGTCGGCTATCTGCGGGAGATCGCCGCCCATGGCGCCGAGGTGCGGGGCACGGAGGACCTCTCCGAGCTGATCCTGGTCTACGACCGGCACACCGCGTTAGTACCTGTCGACCCGGTGGACACCGCGCGTGGAACGTTCTGCGTCCGGGAGAGCGGCCTGGTCGGCAATATCATCACGCTCTTCGAACGGCTCTGGGAGGACGCCGAGGACCTGAGCGCCCTGGCGGATGCCGTCAGCCCGGACACGCGAGAACTGTCCACCGTGCAGCGGGAGGTGCTGCGCTGCATGTGCACGGCGAGCAAGGACGAGGTGGGCGCCCGCACGCTGGGCGTGTCGCTGCGCACCTACCGGCGGCACATCGCGGAGCTGATGAGCCTGCTGGACGCCGGGAACCGGGCACAGGCCGCGCTCACCGCCCGGGAGCGCGGCTGGATCTGACCAGCCGGAACAGGCAGCGGAGGAACGCCCCAGCTCCTCCCAGGAGAACTCCCCGCCCTCATCGCAGAACCGGGCGGCCACTGTGTGTCCGATCGGCCCGTGCCGTCTCGGGCATACCTCTCCACCGCAACACTCCCGCAGCGACAGCACAAAGGTCGTGAGATCGGCCGCTGGCCGCATGCTGCCAGCTCGATTCAGCAACCTGTCATCGGTCGGGGGTACCGCGACAGGAGGAGATGACGTCAACATGGCGCCGTCGGATGACCGGAAGTCAGAGCGGTCGGCCGCCTCGCCAGCCACCCGGCTTCTCAGGTCACGCCTATCACAGAGGAGGCAGTCACTATGAGATCACGGTTACGCCAGGCCGCCATGGTCGTCAGCGGAGCGGCCGGGGCCCTCGGGATGCTCATCGCGAGCCCCGCCAGCGCCGCCCCGACCCCTGCGGCACAGCACCAGCAAGTGACCACTTCCAGCCAGTGCGGCAGCGGGTACATCGTCTGGGCCTGCAGCGTCCCCTCTGGATGTACGTACAGCCGAGTCGAAGCCCGGTTTATGAACGGCCCCTGCTCCTCGGGCCCCTTTGGCAGCGGCGTCAGCATCAGTTACGGGCTCGTAGCGCCCAGCAGCGGCCAGTGGGTCTGCGAGGTTCCCGAGGGGTGGGCTTACTCCCGGTCCGAAACCACGCTGGGCGGCCTCTGCGACACGAACCCCGTCGGCCATGATTGGAACACCAGGTACCGCCTCGCATAGCAAGGCTCCGACCGGCTGAGTGTCCGGAGGACCCGGCCGCGCCGTCCGCCCCGGTCATGTGCCGTCGGTGTGGACGGTGCGGCCATCCGGCAGCCCTTCCCTGTTTGTGAGCTGTGCGGGCGCTGGGTGGGGGTACGCAGTACTGACACTGCTCTGCTGGTGAGTAACGGGTAGTTGTCAGCCGCGCTGTGCCGCTCATGCGAAGCGCCCTGGGGGCCGGGCCTTCATCCTGTGTCGAACTCGACCTTGCCAGGTACGTCGGTCCTGCGGGGCCCAAGGCCGCGCCGACGAATCGATACCGATTGACGGACCCGAGACTGCGCACTGAGAAGTTCGCTGCGCCAGAACGCTTTCAGGACAGCGCGGGGAAGAGTTCAGTTCGCAGGTCAGGGCATCGTTTGCTGAAATCTTCAGCGCCGCCCTGCAACAGGCGCTGTCGAGGACGGGGAAGGTGTTCTCCTGAGGGATTCACCACCCCGTACCGGCCTGGACCAATAGGGCCGTTGGGGCTTCGCACAGGCGTCGCTTTCGCCAAAAGGAAAGCCTGCCGACTCCGTGAGTCAGCAGGCTTTCCGCATGTTCACCGGTTCGGGACGGTGCCCAGGCTGGTGGGGTTGGGTCAGAAGGTGAGTTTCCAGCTGTTGAGGGTGCCGGTGTCGCGGGAGTAGACGTCCTGGACGCGGAGGCGCCAGGTGCCGTTGGCGGTCTGGGTGGAGGCGTTGACGGTGTAGGTGGTGTTGAGGTTGTCGCCGGAGTCGTTGGAGGAGTTCTTCAGGCGGTAGGTGGTGCCGCCGGGTCCGACGAGGTCGAGGACGAGGTCGCCGCGGTAGGTGTGGCGGATGTCGACGGTGACCTTGAGGTCGCTGGGCGCGTTGCCGGTGCGTCCGGTCACGTTGATCGAGGAGGTGACGGCCGGGCCGTTGTCCGGGATCGCCAGGTCGTCGGTGTTCTCGTACTCGTCACCACCGGGCTCGCCGGGGTCACCGGGGCGCTCGCCGACGTTGACCGCGGCCCAGGCGTGGGCGACGGCCTGGTGCTCGGTGCTGTCCGTTCCGTACAGCGCGGCGGCGGCGATCAGCGTGGTGCGGCGGGCGTCCGCGTAGTCGCTGCGCGAGGTCATCTGCTCGGTCAGCGCCTTGAACCAGATCTTCTCGGCCTTGCTGATGCCGATGCCGGTCACCGGCTGGTTGTCCGACGTCGGGCTGTCGTAGGCGACACCGTTGACGGTCTTCTTGCCGCTGCCCTCGGACAGCAGGTAGAAGAAGTGGTTGGCCGGGCCCGACGAGTAGTGCACGTCGATGCTGCCGATGCCCGAGTACCAGGCGTCCTTGGAGTTGCCGTCCCGGGAGGGCCGGTCCATGTAGCGCAGCGGGGTGCCGTTGCCGCGGATGTCGATCTTCTCGCCGACGAGGTAGTCCCCGACGTCGCTGCCGTTCTTCGCGTGGAACTCCACCGCGGCGGCGAAGATGTCGGAGGTGGCCTCGTTGAGGCCGCCGGACTCGCCGGAGTAGACCAGCCCCGCGGTGTTGGAGGTGAGGCCGTGGGTCATCTCGTGTGCGGCGACGTCGATCGAGGTGAGCGGCCTCTCGTTGTTCTGCCCGTCGCCGTAGGTCATGCAGAAGCAGGAGTCCGACCAGAAGGCGTTGACGTAGTTGTTGCCGTAGTGCACGCGGCTGTACGGCGCGACGCCGTCGCCGCGCACGCCGTTGCGGCCCTGCACGTTCTTGAAGTAGTCCCAGGTCAGCGCGGCGCCGTAGTGCGCGTCCACACCGGCGGTCTGGGCGTTGCCGGGAGTGCCGTCACCCCAGGTGTCGTCGGCGTCGGTGAACAGCGAACCGGTGCCCGAGGTGCCGCGGTTGAGGTTGTACGTGCGGTGGTTGCCGCGCGCCGCGTCGGTCAGGGAGAAGGAGCTTCCCGAGCCGCTGGTGCCCAGCTGGACCGTGCCGCCGTACTGGCTGTGACCGGTGCCGTTGTGCACAGCCTGGTACTCGTGCAGCTTCTCGCCGGTGCGCGCGTCGGTGATGACGTGCAGCTCGTTGGGGGTGCCGTCCTCCTGCATGCCGCCCACGACCCGCTCCCAGGCGAGCACCGGCTTGTCGCCGGCCGCCCACACCACCTTGCGCGGTGCCACGCTGCCCGACGCCTTGGAGGCCTTCGGCTTCTTCCCCGCCGGCGCCTCCAGCGACCCCACCTCGATCGAGGCCTCCGTCGCCCGCGTCACCCGCTTCACCTCGCCCGACTTCGAGCGGTGCACCACCATGTCCCCGCCCAGCACCGGCAGTCCGCCGTAGGTGCGCTCGTACCGCGTGTGCACGCTGCCGTCGGCGTTGGCGACCACGTCGCGGACGGTGAGCTTCTCCTTGGACCCGAGGTCGAGTTCCCGCGCGACCTCGGCCACGTCGGACTGGGCGCTGCGCAGCAGCGCGCTGCGTTCGGCCGGAGCCAGCGCGACCGGCAGCGCGCCCGGCCGGGCGACGTCCGCGGACGGG
>NZ_BAAHCA010000190.1:0-6861 GCF_054776295.1 Streptomyces sparsus | reverse complement strand
GGGGGCGAAGGCGGGGGGGGGTGGCGGGTGGAGGGGTACGCAAGGGCCGCCCGGTCCGTCAGCGGGGACGTGGACAGGAGCCGGGCGGCCGGTCTGCGGAGGGTCAGCCGCGCCAGGTGTCGTTCAGCGTGGTGACGCCGGAGGCGGGCACGGTCAGAGTGCGGTTGTCGCCGCTCTCCCACTGCACGCCGCCGCCCGAGTCCTTGCGGAGGTACTTGTACTGGCAGGTCGTTCCGGCGGGCAGGTCGACGGTCAGTTTCCACACCGGGTAGGAGGCCGGGTCCAGCTTGGGCGCGGCGGCGGTGTTCCAGCCGCCGAGCGCGGAGCAGGAGCCGGCGACGTGGATGTTCTGGCCGGGCTGGGTGGTGGCCTGGACGTGGAACGAGGCGCCGGACGTCTCCTCACCCGGGTTGCCCGGGCCGCCGCCGGAGCCGCAGGTGCGGGCCCCGGTGTGCAGGGCCACGGCGGTGCCGGCAGGCAGGGAGGCGGTGAACTGCCCCGAGCCGTTGACGGTCACGCCCCGGCCGCTCTGCACGTCGCAGTAGTCACCGGCGGGCAGTGACGTCTGGAAGGTGCGGCTGAGCTGCCCGCTCCCCTGGTTGATGGCGACGTAGGCCTTGCTGCCGCGTCCGAAGGCGAGGGCGCTGCCGCCGTTGTCCCACCAGTCGCCGACCGTCTGGCCGCGGGCCTCGTTGCGGAGGGCGACCATCGAGGACACCTCGCGCCAGGCGTGCTGGCACTTCCAGCCGTCGCTGTAACAGGCCTGTACGGCGCCGTTGTTCGGCGGGCCGGCGTCCTTGTTGCTGAACTCGTAGCCGGAGTGCACGTCGGGTGAGCCGTAGGGCCAGGCCAGCATGAAGACGTTGGCCAGGGTGTAGCGGGAACCGTCCTTGTAGCTGAGGGTGTCCCCCACCCGCTCGGTGTCGTGGTTGTCGACGAAGACGGCGGACCTGCCGCTCGGCATGAAGCCCCAGCCCTCGCCGAAGGTGCGCAGGGAGGCGAGGGAGCCGCCGTTGAACGCCTGCTTGAGGCCGCGGGCGTAGCGGAACTCCTGCACGTCGCCGTTGCCGAGGTACTCGGACGGGTCGACGGCCTCGCCTGCGCCGTGGATGGCCTCCTGCTTCCAGTAGGCGTTCGGGTCGCTGAGCTTGGACTTGATGGCGGCCAGGTCCTCGTGGGGCATGTGCTTCGCGGCGTCGATGCGGAACCCGGCGGCTCCCAGCGAGAGCAGGTCGTTCATGTAGTCCGCGATCCGCTGCCGGACGTACTCCTTGCCGGTGCGCAGGTCGGAGAGGCCGACCAGTTCGCAGTTCTGCACCTGGTACCGGTTGCGGTAGTCGATGCCGCTGCTGCGGCAGTCGTTGAAGTCCCCGTCGCTGTAGGGCGCGTCGGGGTAGTGGTACTTGCTGTAGGTGGAGCCGCCGGTGCCGGTGCCGCTGCCGGCCGTCATGTGGTTGATGACGGTGTCCACGACCACCTTGACGCCGGCGGCACGGCAGGTCCCGACCATGGACCGGAACTGGCTGCGGTTGCCCAGCCGGCTGTCGAGCCGGTAGCTGACCGGCTGGTACTGGGTCCACCACTGGGGGCCCTGGATGTGTTCCTGGGGTGGTGAGACCTGGACGTAGCCGTAGCCGGCGGGACCGAGGGTGTCGGTGCACGCGCGGGCGACGGAGTCGAACTTCCAGGAGAACAGGACGGCGGTGACGTCCTTCGCTCCCGGGGGCGCGGCCTGTGCCTGGGGCTCCGCGACGAGGGTGCCGGCCGCTGCCGCCGTGAGGGCGAGGACGACGGCGGAGAGTCTGCGGGGGGTGTTCGCCCGAACTGGTCCGAATGCATTGCGGGGCCTGAGCGCCACGATGCCTCCTGCCTGATGGAGAGCCGATGCGGAGTGCCTCGGGGGCAACGCGCCGCGCCCGTAAGGCCAGTGAGCCGAGAACAACAGGGGGGTTCTGCAAGAAGAGTGAAAAGCCATGGAAACTCTTCCGCGTTGCAGACCGTAGAAGGCCCTGGCGCACCCGTCAATAGTTTCGACACTCCCCGGAAACACGGGGGTTGCTTGCGGGTAACGGCCTTCTGCAAGAGCTTGCAAGGTGCTACGTTCAACTACAGCCCCGGCCCGGCCAGTCGGGGGTCCGGTGACGGACCCCACGCGCCCGGCCGGTCGGGCCGGGCGCGCTCGGGGGTCAGCGTCCCGGGACCTGCGCCGTCGAGGCGCGGACGACGAGTTCAGGCTGGAAGACGAACTCGGTGTGCGGCACGGGGCTGCCGCCGATCTCCTCCAGCAGCGACTGCACGGCGGCCGTCGCCATGGCCCGCACCGGCTGGCGCACGGTGGTCAGCGGCGGATCGGTGAAGGCGATCAGCTCGGAGTCGTCGTAGCCGACCACCGAGAGGTCACCCGGCACGTCGAGGCCGCGCTGCCGGGCGGCGCGCACCACTCCCAGGGCCATCAGGTCGCTGCCGCAGACGATGCCCGTACAGCCCTGGTCGAGCAGCGCGCCGGCCGCCGCGTGACCCCCCTCGACGGTGAACAGGGTGTGCTGCACGAAGCCCCGCACCCCGTCCTCCTCGCTGCCGGCGGTGGCGTCGGCGAAGCCCTCGGCCTTGCGGCGGGCCGGCACGAAGCGGGACGGGCCCACCGCGAGTCCGATCCGCCGGTGCCCCAGGTCGGTCAGGTGGCGCACCGCCATCCGCGCCGCCGAGCGGTCGTCGGGTGACACGAAGGGCGCCTGCACCCGCTCGTTGAATCCGTTGATGAGCACGAACGGCACGCCCCGGCCGGCCAGTCGGCTGTACCTGCCGGGGTCGGCGGTGACGTCGGCGTGCAGCCCGGAGAGAAAGATGATGCCGGTGACGCCGCGTTCCACGAGCTGGTCCACCAGCTCGTCCTCGGTCGCGCCGCCCGGCAGCTGCGTGCCGAGCACCGGGGTGTAGCCGTAGCCCGACAGGGCCTGCTCGATGACCTGCGCGAACGCGGGAAAGATCGGGTTGGTCAGTTCCGGGATGACCAGTCCGACCAGTCCCGCGCTGCGCTGGCGCAGCCGCACCGGGCGCTCGTACCCCAGCACGTCGAGCGCCGCGAGCACCTTCTGCCGGGTCGCCGAGGCCACCCCGGTCTTGCCGTTGAGCACCCGGCTGACGGTCGCCTCGCTCACCGCGGCCTGCACCGCGATGTCGGCGAGGCGGGCGGGGCCGGCGAGGCCGACGGCCCCGCCGACTCCCAGCGGCTCCGCCACACTCATGCGGTCCACCACACGACGGTGTCCGCGGGCAGCGCCCCGGTACCGTCGTAGCCGCCGCTGGACAGCAGCACCCGGCCGGGGGCGGACGGCAGTTCAACGGGTTCGCCGGTGGTGTTGGCCGTGCAGGTGAAGGTGCCGCGGCGGAACGCCAGCACGCCCTCGGGCGCGTCCAGCCACTCCACGGCGTCCCCGGCGCCCAGGTCGGGGTGCTCCCGGCGGACCGCGATCGCCCGCCGGTAGAGCTCCAGCGTGGAGTCCGGGTCGCCGGTCTGCGCCTCGACGCTGAAGCGGGCCCAGTCGGTGGGCTGCGGCAGCCAGCTGCCGCCCTCACCGAAGCCGTAGGACGGTCCGTCCGCGGTCCACGGGATGGGCACCCGGCAGCCGTCGCGCAGCCCGTCCTGCCCGTTGTCCTTGAAGAACGACGGGTCCTGGCGCACCTCGTCCGGCAGGTCGGTGACCTCGGGCAGGCCCAGCTCCTCCCCCTGGTAGACGTACGCCGAGCCGGGCAGCGCCAGCATCAGCAGCGACGCGGCCCTGGCCCTGGCCTGGCTGCCGCCCAGCCGCGTGAGGTGCCGCACCACGTCGTGGTTGGACAGCACCCAGGTGGTGGTCGCGCCGACCGGGCGCATCGAGTCCAGCGACTCGTCGATCACCCGGCGCAGCTCGGCCGCGTCCCAACCGGCGTTGAGGTAGTGGAAGTTGAACGCCTGGTGCAGCTCGTCGGGCCGCAGGTACAGCGCGGTGCGGTCCGCGCTGGGCGTCCACGCCTCGGCGACGCCGATACGGTCGCCGCCGTACTCCTCCAGGATCAGGCGCCAGGAGCGGTAGATCTCGTGCACGCCGTCCTGGTCGAAGAAGGGCAGCACCTGGTTGCCGAGCAGTTTGAGCTGCTCACCGCGGCCCATGTCCGGCAGGCCGTCGGCCTTCACCAGGCCGTGGGCGACGTCGATGCGGAAGCCGTCGACGCCCATGTCAAGCCAGAAGCGCAGCACCGAGCGGAACTCGTCCTGCACGGCCGGGTGGTTCCAGTCGAAGTCGGGCTGCTCGGGGGCGAAGAGGTGCAGGTACCAGTCGCCGGGAGTGCCGTCGGGGTTCTTGGTCCGGGTCCAGGCCGGGCCACCGAAGATCGACTCCCAGTCGTTGGGCGGCTCCTCGCCGTGCTCCCCCTTGCCGGGCCGGAAGTGGTACCGGTCACGCAGCGGTGAGCCGGGGCCCTCGCGCAGCGCGCGCTGGAACCACTCGTGCTGGTCGGAGGAGTGGTTGGGCACGAGGTCCACGATGACGCGCAGGCCCAGTTCGTGGGCGTCGCGGATCAGCGCGTCGGCGTCGTGCAGGTCGCCGAACATCGGGTCGATGGCCCGGTAGTCGGCGACGTCGTAGCCGGCGTCCGCCTGCGGGGACGCGTAGAACGGGCTCAACCAGACGGCGTCCACACCCAGTTCGGCGAGGTACGGCAGCCGGGCGCGGATACCCGGCAGATCGCCCATGCCGTCGCTGTTGCCGTCGGCGAAGGAGCGTGGGTAGACCTGGTAGATGACTGCTTCGCGCCACCATCCGGAGCGGTCGCCCGGAGCAGGGGTGCCTGCGGCTGTTGCCGCTCGGGGGGCAGGTGCGGCGAGGTGCTGGGTCATGTCATCCCTGGAGGTGTCGAATTCGAGGGGGGCTGTACGGCGGTGGCGTGCGGCGGGCGCGGTCAGGACTTCACGGCACCCGCCGTCATGCCGGAGACCAGGTAGCGCTGGGCGAACCCGAAGACGAGCGCGGCGGGCACGGCGATGATGACGGCCGCCGCCGTCATCGATCCCCAGTCCGCGGAGTACTGGTTGACGAAGGTCTGCAGGCCGCCGGCCAGGGTGAGGTTCTCCTCACCGGTCATGAAGGCCGTCGCGTAGGCCACTTCGGCCCAGGCGGTGACGAAGGTGTAGAAGCCCGTCACCGCGAGCCCCGGCTTGGCGAGCGGCATGATGAGCCGCCAGAAGGTCCCGAACGGGTTGAGCCCGTCCACCCGGCCCGACTCGTCGATCGACACCGGGATGGTGTCGAAGAACCCCTTCATCATCCAGGCGCAGAACGGCACCGCGATGGTGAGGTAGGTGATGATCAGGCCGACCGGCTGGTTGAGCAGTCCGAACTGCGCCATCAGGTTGTAGAGCGGCACGATCAGCACCGCCATCGGGAACATCTGGGTGATCAGCAGGGTCCACATCAACGGCCGCATACCCGGGAAACGGAACCGGCTGAGCGCGTACCCGGTGGTGGAGGCGATGAAGACGCCCAGGAACGTGGTGCCCACCACCACGAGCACCGAGTTGCCGAACCAGTCGAGGAAGTGGGTGTCGGTGAGCACGTGGTCGTAGTTGGCGAAGGTGAAGTTCTTCACCAGGTCGAGCGTGAAGGCGTCCGTCTTCGGCTTGAACGAGGTGACGACCAGCCACAGCGGCGGGAAGACAGCGACCGCCGCGGCGACCAGCAGGCCCAGGTGCAGCCCGACGGAGGCCAGCGGCGTGCGCCGCAGACGGCGCCCGGAGTCCTCCGGGGCGGTCTTCACCACGATGGGCCGGGGGCCGGGGGCGGGCTTCTTCTTGAGCGTGGACTCTCCGGACATGCCCGTCACCACACCTCTCCCTGCTTGCGGAGGACACGGCGGTAGCCCACGGCGAAGGCCGCGAGCAGCACCAGGATGATGACGCCCCAGGCCGCGGAGGTGGCGAAGTCGCGGGGGCTGTTGAGGAAGGCGACCCGGAAGGCGTACGTGACCAGGATCTCCGAGGAGTCACCCGGCCCGCCCCGGGTCAGCAGGTAGATCACGGGGAACATGTTGAACGTCCAGATGGTGCTCAGCAGGATCACCGTGGAGCTGACCGAGCGGATGCCGGGCAGCGTGATGTTGACGAAGCGCTGCCACGGGCCGGCGCCGTCCATCTCGGCGGCCTCGTACAGCTCGCCGGGAATGGACTGCAGCGCGCCCAGGACCGCGACCAGCATGAACGGCACGCCGAGCCAGACGTTGACGCCGATGACGGCGATCTTCGCCCAGAAGGGGTCACCCAGCCAGGCGATCGAGTCGATGCCGCCGCCGCTGAGCACCTTGTTGAACAGGCCGTTGCGCTCGTTGAACAGCAGCCGCCACGCGAACACGGAGACGAACGCGGGAATGCCCCAGGGCAGGATCAGGGCGATGCGGTACAGCGCCCGCCCCTTGACCTTGCGGTTGAGCATGTTGGCGAGGGTCAGGCCGACGGCGAAGGTGATGCTGACGCAGCCCACCGTCCACAGCACGGTCCAGCCGAGGCGGTCCCAGAAGACGTCGGAGGTGAGGATCGCGGTGTAGTTGTCCAGCCCCACGAACTCGTAGGTGGCTTCGATGGTGTTGACGCCGATAGTGCGCTCGACGTTCGCCTCGTTGGCGTTGGTGAGCGACAGGAAGACGCCGCGGGTCAGCGGGTAGCCGACGATCACCGCGATCACCAGCGCCACCGGGGCGATCATCGTCCAGGCGTACCAGTGGGTGCGGGCCGCCCTGCGCAGCCGCGCGAGTCCCTCGCGCGCGGCGGGCCCGCGCCGTGGCCCGGGCGCCCTGTCCTTGCCAGCCGTGGTGCGGCTCGGGCCGCCGGGG
>NZ_BAAHCA010000189.1:0-6889 GCF_054776295.1 Streptomyces sparsus | reverse complement strand
GGTGCAGCGGCAGCACCGCGTCCCTGGCGTCGTCGCCCAGCTCCCGGCGGCAGTCCGCGACCGCCGCGTCGAAGTCGGCGCGCACCGAGTCCAGGTGGGTCAGCACGATCGCCCGCGGCATGCGCACGGCGGCGCACTCCTCCCAGACCGCCCGGGTGCCCGCGTCCACCCCGTCCGCGGCCGAGACGACGAAGAGGGCCGCGTCCGCCGCTCGCAGACCGGCCCTCAACTCACCGACGAAGTCGGCGTACCCGGGGGTGTCGAGCACGTTGACCCGGATGCCTCCCCACTCGACGGGCACCAGCGACAGCTGGACCGACCGCCCCAGCCGATGCTCGATCTCGTCGAAGTCGGACACACAGCCGCCGTCCTCGACCCGTCCGGCGCGGCCGACCGCGCCGGACGTCAGCGCCAGCGCCTCCACCAGCGTCGTCTTGCCCGCGCCGCTGTTGCCGACGAGCACCACGTTCCGCAGCGCCGAGGGATGTTCGGCCGCCGTCACCCGGCCGGCGGCTCCCGGAACCGTGCTCGCCCTGTCGCCCATGATGTCCCGCCTCAGCTGGTCGGCACCCCGTGGTACTTCGAGCTTTCCACCAGTCCCGCCCCGCGTCCACACCAGCGCGGGACGCTCGCCGAGCGGGCCGCCGACGGTCTGCTGGAGCTCCTCGGCGCCCCCGCCTACGCCGCCCTGGCACGCAGCGAGACCGTGCCCGCCGTGCGCGCCACCCGCGGCGACGGCCCGTTGGAGACGCTGGTACGGCTGTTCCTGCTCCAGCGTCCCGTCTCGCGTGCCCGCGCCCACGCCGCCCTGCCGGTGGACGACGCTCTGGTGGACGGCTGGCTGCGCGCCACCGCCAACGGCGACGTACGCGCCACCGTCGACATCCGCCCCTACAGCGGCCCTGCCGGTGAGGACTGGTGGGTGGTCTCCGATCTCGGTTGCGCGGTGGGTGGCGCCGCGGGGATCGCCGACCGGCGCCCCGACGTCGTGCTGGGTGTCGGCGGGGCGTCCACCACCCTCGCCGGGCTGACGGTCCGTACCCCGATCGGCCGAGCGCTCGACGTCGGCACCGGATCGGGCATCCAGGCCCTGCACGCGGCCCAGCACGCCACCCAGGTGACCGCCACGGACGTCAACCCGCGTGCGCTCCACTTCGCCGGGCTCACGCTGGCGCTGTCCGGCGCGCGGCCGGCGGATCTGCGCCAGGGTTCGTTGTACGAGCCGGTGGCCCAGGACGACGCGTACGACCTGATCGTCTCCAACCCGCCCTTCGTGATCTCACCCGAGGCGCAGGGCGAGCAGCGGCTCACCTACCGGGAGGGCGGCATGGGCGGCGACGACCTGTGCCGCGCACTGGTCCAGAACGCCGCCGACCACCTCAACGAGGGCGGCTACTGCCAGCTGCTGGCGAACTGGCAGCACACCGAGGGCGAGGACTGGCACGAGCGGCTGCGCTCCTGGGTGCCGAGCGGCTGCGACGCGTGGATCGTGCAGCGCGAGGTCCAGGACATCACCCAGTACGCCGAACTGTGGCTGCGGGACGCCGGCGACCACCGCGGTGATCCGGGCGCCTACACGGCCCGCTACGACGCATGGCTGGACGCCTTCGAGAAGCGCCGGACCGAAGCGGTCGGCTTCGGCTGGATCTCGTTGCGCAAGTCCGGTTCGGACGTCCCGGACTGCACGATCGAGGAGTGGACGCACCCGGTCGAGCAGCCGCTCGGCGACACCGTGCGCGAGCACTTCGAACGGCAGGACTTCCTGCGCCGCTGCGACGACGCGGCGCTGCTGGACACCCGCTTCCGGCTGGCGGACCACGTCGTGCAGGAGCAGGTCGGGCCGCCGGGCGCCGAGGACCCCGAGCACGTCGTGCTGCGCCAGCAGCGGGGCATGCTGCGGGCCACCCGGGTGGACACCGTCGGCGCCGGTTTCGCCGGCGTCTGCGACGGCACACTGACCGCGGGGCGCATCCTGGACGCCATCGCACAGCTGGTCGGCGACGACGCGGTGCAGCTGCGCGACCAGACGCCGCAGGCGATCCGGGTGCTGGAGGAGCAGGGCTTCCTGCTCCCGGCCAACCCCCACTGACGGCCAGCCCCCGCTGACGCCGGGGCCGGGCGTTCACCGGGCGTTCGCCCGGCCGCCGCTCCGGTGAGCCGTGGCCGCCGTGCCGTCTTGGCACGCTCGCCGCCATGGAGAGTGCACCCGCTGTTTTTGTCGGTGTCGTCTGCGCGTTGTTCGGCGCCGGACTGCTGCTGTGGACCGGAGTGCGGGCCCGGCGGGGCCAACCGGTCGCGGTCGCGGCGCACCCGGCCGGTGCGGTGGTGGTCGCCTCGGCGTTCGGCGTGGTCTTTCTCACGTGTGGCATGTGGCTGTTGATGAGGCACAGTGGGTGAACGGCGGTGGCACCGGTTGCCTTCGGGCCTGGGCCACCGCCGCTCGCGCCGGATCAACCGCGCAGGATCCGGCCCTGGGCGTCGGTGCGGTCGTTGCTCACCAGGAACATGACCGCGTCGATCAGGGCCCAGATGCCCAGTCCGCCGCAGGTCAGCAGCTGGGCTATGGCCATGCCGGTGTGGCCGGTGTAGAACCGGCCGATGCCCAGTCCGCCGAGGAACAGCTGGAGCAGGCCGGCCACGATCTTCGACTTGTCGGAGTACGGCTGACCGTTGGGGGCGGTGGCGGGGTAGGACACGGAATGTGCTCCTCTGTGCGGGTCACTGAGTACCGGGAATGCGCCGTGCTGCTGCGCGGCGCTGAGATGACCCCGATCCAGGCCAGAGGGTTGCCACGGAAGGATGATCTGTGGCCGAAAAGAGACCTTGTCAGCCGGACAGATTGCGCACCACGACCCAGACCAGGGCAAGGCCCAGGACGGCCGTGATGCCGCGGGTGCCGAGCGCCGGCCGGTAGCGGCGTCCCCGCAGGCCCTCGAACAGCCAGCGCCCGCCGAGGTAGGCCGCCGCCGGCACGCCCACCGTCAGCAGGACGGCGTTGTCGGCGAAGGCGCCGGCCAGGTCGCCGTGCAGCAGGTCGTACGCCATGCGCGTCCCGCCGCAGGCCGGGCAGAGCAGGCCCGTCGCCCAGTTCACCGGGCAGCGCGGCAGCAGCTGTCCCGGCTGGTGCGGGTCCGTGCCCCAGAGGTGGACGGCGCCCGCGACGCCGACGGCCAAGGCGGACAGCGGTGCGAGGGCCGGGTGGACCCGTCGGACGGTGTCGCCCCGGCGCGCGGCGTCGTGCATCTCGGTTCCTCGGTTCTCCGGGTTCCTGTCCTGGGCCTCAGCTGCGCAGCAGCCGGCCCTCGGAGTCCGTGCGGTCGTCGCTGACCAGGAAGATGATGCCGTCGATCAGCGACCAGATGCCCAGTCCGCCGCAGGTCAGCAGCTGGGCGACGGCGATTCCGATGTGGCCGGTGTAGAACCGGCCGACGCCCAGTCCGCCGAGGAACAGCTGGAGCACACCCGCGACGATCTTGGACTTGTCGGAGTAGGGCCGTCCGTACGGGTCGTAGCCGTAGGGCGCCTGCGGGTTCGTGCCGTACATCCCGGGAGCGGGCGGCGGGGGCTGCTGCGGGTAGCCGTACGCGGGCTGACCGGGCTGACCGTAGCCGGGGTGTGGCTGGCCGTAGGGCTGCTGCCCGGGCTGCTCGTACGGGTTCTGGCCGGGCTGGCCGGCTTGGCCGCCGTACGGATTCTGGTGCGGGTCGGACATGGTGTTCCCCCGAGATGTGAGATGGGACATTAATTGCTCCGACATACTGCCAGCCGCCACCGGGCGGCAGGAATGGCGGTTGTCGGGTTACCGTTCGAGTGGCGTTGCGGAGTTTTTCCGTTTGACAGAGTGCCGGGAGGTACCGTCACACTCCGCAGCGTCAGCGCAGTGCATCGAGTGCCGACAGTCGACCGGAGAGAAGAGCGAGAAGTTGTCCCCGACCAGCGAATCCGCAAACGGCGGACGCCGACTCGTGATCGTCGAGTCCCCCGCCAAAGCGAAGACGATCAAGGGCTACCTCGGCCCTGGCTATGTCGTCGAGGCGAGCGTCGGGCACATCCGCGACCTGCCGAACGGCGCCGCCGAGGTCCCCGCCAAGTACAAGGGCGAGCCCTGGGCCCGGCTGGGCGTCAACGTCGACCACGATTTTGAGCCGCTCTACGTCGTGAACAGCGACAAACGGGACCAGGTCAAAAAGCTCAAGCAGCTGCTGGCCGAATCCGACGAGCTCTTTCTCGCCACGGATGAGGACCGCGAGGGCGAGGCGATCGCCTGGCACCTCCAGGAGGTGCTCAAGCCCAAGGTGCCGGTCCGGCGCATGGTCTTCAACGAGATCACCAAGGACGCCATCCGGGCCGCCGTCAACAACACCCGCGAGCTGGACCAGAAGCTGGTCGACGCCCAGGAGACGCGCCGCATCCTCGACCGTCTCTACGGCTACGAGGTCTCCCCGGTGCTGTGGAAGAAGGTCATGCCCCGGCTGTCGGCCGGCCGCGTGCAGTCGGTGGCGACCCGGCTCGTCGTCGAGCGGGAGCGGGAGCGCATCGCGTTCCGTTCCGCCGAGTACTGGGACCTGAACGGCACCTTCCGCACCGGCCGGGCCGGCGACGCCTCCGACCCGGACTCGCTCACCGCACGGCTTGCCGCGGTGGACGGGCGGCGCGTCGCGCAGGGCCGTGACTTCGGCCCCGACGGCCGGCTGAAGACGCCGCGCAGCGGTGAGCAGCTGCTGCACCTGGACGAGGAGAACGCCCGGGCGCTGGCCGCGGGGCTGGCGGACACCGACTTCGCGGTGCGCTCGGTGGAGTCCAAGCCGTACCGCCGCTCGCCCTACGCGCCGTTCCGCACCACGACGCTCCAGCAGGAGGCCTCGCGCAAGCTGGGCTTCGGTGCGAAGGCCACCATGCAGGTGGCCCAGAAGCTGTACGAGAACGGCTTCATCACCTACATGCGTACGGACTCCACGACGCTGTCCGACACCGCTGTCTCCGCGGCCCGCGCGCAGGTCACCCAGCTGTACGGCGCCGAGTACCTGCCGGACAAGCCGCGTTCCTACGCGGGCAAGGTCAAGAACGCGCAGGAGGCGCACGAGGCGGTCCGCCCGTCCGGCGACCGCTTCCGCACGCCCGCCGAAACCGGCCTCACCGGCGACCAGTTCCGGCTGTACGAGCTGATCTGGAAGCGGACGGTCGCCTCGCAGATGAAGGACGCCACCGGGCAGTCCGTCACGGTGAAGGTCGCCGGGCGCGCGGCCGACGGCCGGGACGCCGAGTTCTCCGCCTCCGGCAAGATCATCTCCTTCCACGGCTTTCTCAAGGCGTACGTCGAGGGCGCTGACGACCCCAACGCCGAACTCGACGACCGTGAGCGCAGGCTGCCGCAGGTCACCGAGGGCGACCCGCTGCGCGCCGACGAGCTGACCGTGGACGGCCACGCGACCAAGCCGCCCGCCCGCTACACCGAGGCCACGCTGGTCAAGGAGCTGGAGGAGCGGGAGATCGGCCGCCCGTCCACGTACGCGTCGATCATCGGCACGATCCTGGACCGCCGCTACGTCTTCAAGAAGGGCACCGCGCTGGTGCCCTCGTTCCTGTCGTTCGCCGTGGTCGGCCTGCTGGAGAAGCACTTCGGGCGCCTCGTCGACTACGACTTCACCGCCCAGATGGAGGACGACCTCGACCGCATCGCCCAGGGCGACGCCGAATCCGTGCCGTGGCTGCGGCACTTCTACTTCGGTGAGGGTGAGGCGGCCGGTGCCGCCGCGGCGGGCAACGGGGACGGCGACCACCTCGGCGGTCTCAAGGAGCTCGTCTCCGACCTGGGCGCGATCGACGCCAAGGGCGTCTCCTCGTTCCCGATCGGCAACGGCCTCATGCTGCGGGTCGGGCGCTACGGCCCCTACGTCGAGCGTCCCGGCCCGGAGGGCGAGACCGGCCAGCGCGCCGACGTGCCCGACGACCTGCCGCCGGACGAGCTGACGGTCGAACTCGCGGAGGAACTGCTCGCGAAGCCGAGCGGCGACTTCGAGCTGGGCACCGACCCGGAGACGGGCCGTCCGATCATCGCCCGGGACGGCCGCTACGGCCCCTACGTGACCGAGGTGCTGCCTGAGGGCACACCGAAGACGGGCAAGAACGCCGTCAAGCCGCGCACCGCTTCGCTGTTCAAGTCGATGTCGCTGGAGACGGTGACGCTCGAGGACGCCCTGCGGCTGCTGTCGCTGCCCCGCGTCGTCGGCAAGGACCCGGAGTCGGGTGATGACATCACCGCGCAGAACGGCCGCTACGGCCCGTACCTGAAGAAGGGCACCGACTCCCGTTCGCTGGAGAACGAGGAGCAGCTCTTCACCATCACGCTCCACGAAGCCCTGGCCATCTACGCGCAGCCCAAGCAGCGCGGCCGGGCGGCGGCCAAGCCGCCGCTGAAGGAACTGGGCAACGACCCGGTCACCGAGCGCCCGGTAGTGGTCAAGGACGGTCGCTTCGGCCCCTACGTCACCGACGGGGAGACCAACGCGACCCTGCGCCGGGACGACGACGTGGAGGGCATCACGCCCGAGCGCGGTTACGAACTGCTCGCCGAGAAGCGGGCGAAGGGCCCGGCGAAGAAGACCGCCAAGAAGGCGCCGGCCAAGAAGGCGGCGAAGAAGGCCCCCGCGAAGAAGGCGACGGCGAAGAAGGCTGCCGCGAAGACGACCGCTGCCAAGGCTCCCGCCAAGAAGGCCGCAGCGAAGAAGTCCACCGCGAAGTCAACGGCGAAGTCCACGGCGACGAAGGCGGCGGCCAAGAAGGCGACGCCGGCGCCGCAGGACACCGAGCCGGCCAGGAGCTAGGCCGCCCGGGTCGGGGTCGCAGGACCCCGGCCCGGCCGGGAGCCCACGTGGACCGGTGCCGCCCG
>NZ_BAAHCA010000188.1:0-6900 GCF_054776295.1 Streptomyces sparsus | reverse complement strand
CGGCACCGGCACGTCGGCGTCTCCGGTCCGCCGCCGCACGGTGACGGCCGCGGTAGCCGCCACGTGGCTCAGGAGCGGTAGGCGTCCGGTGCCGCGTCCCGCAGCAGGCAGGTGAGACGCGCGGTGCAGACCCGCCGGCCCTGCTCGTCGGTGACGGCGATGTCGTAGCTGGTGGTGGTCCGCCCCAGGTGGGCGGGCGTCGCGGTGCCGGTGACCAGGCCGGACCGCGGGCCGCGGTGGTGGGTGCAGTTGAGGTCCACCCCGACGGCCATCCGGCCGGGGCCGCCGTGCAGCATCGCACCGACCGAGCCCAGCGTCTCCGCGAGCACCGCCGACGCGCCGCCGTGCAGCAGCCCGTAGGGCTGGGTGTTGCCCTCCACCGGCAGGGTGCCGACCACCCGCTCGGGGGCCGCCTCCACGATGCGCAGGCCCATGCGCTCACCCAGGTGCCCCGCGGAGAACAGGGCCGGCAGGTCGATGCCGAGCCCGGCCCACTGGTCGAGGATCGCCTGGGGGAACTGGGTGCTGGTCTTCTCGCCCATGGGGACGCGGCTCCGATCGGTTCTGGAGATGGCGGACGGTTGTCGCCCGCACCGTCCTACCAGACACTGAGCGCGCGCTCAGTTCCGGGTGAGGCGGATCACCACGGACTTGCTGGCCGGCGTGTTGCTGGTGTCGGCGGTGGCGTCCAGCGGGACGAGCACGTTGGTCTCCGGGTAGTACGCGGCGGCGCAGCCCCTGGCCGTCGGGTAGTGGACCACCCGGAAACCCGGCGCGGTGCGCTCGGTGCCGTCCTGCCACTCGCTGGTCAGGTCGGCGTAGTCACCGTCCGCCAGACCCAGCGACGCGGCGTCGTCCGGATGCACCAGCACCACCCGGCGACCCCCGCTGATGCCGCGGTAGCGGTCGTCCAGGCCGTAGACGGTGGTGTTGTACTGGTCGTGCGAGCGCAGGGTCTGGAGCAGCAGCCGCCCCTCGGGCACCACCGGGTACTCGACCGGCGACGCGGTGAAGTTGGCCTTTCCCGTGCTCGTGGGGAAGCGGCGCTCGTCGCGCCCCGGGTGCGGCAGCGTGAAACCGCCGGGCCGCGACACCCGCCGTTCGAAGTCCTCGAAACCCGGCACCACCGCGGCGATGCGTGCGCGGATCGCCGCGTAGTCCCGCTCGAACTCCTCCCACGGCGTGCGACTGGCGTCCCCCAGCACCCGGCGCGCCAGCCGGGACACGATCGCCGGCTCCGACAGCAGCAGCTCACCCGCCGGCTCCAGCCGCCCCCGGGAGGCGTGCACCATGCCCATGGAGTCCTCGACGGTGACGAACTGCTCCCCGCCGGCCTGCCGGTCGCGTTCGGTGCGGCCCAGCGTCGGCAGGATCAACGCCCGGGCGCCCGTCACCACGTGCGAGCGGTTGAGCTTGGTCGAGACGTGCACGGTGAGGCGGGCCCGCCGCATCGCGTCCTCGGTGACGGCGGTGTCCGGGGAGGCCGCCACGAAGTTGCCGCCCATCGCCACGAACACCTTCGCCTGCCCGTCCCGCAGGGCCCGGATGGCCCGGACGGTGTCCAGCCCGTGCTCCCGCGGCGGCGCGAAGCCGAACTCCCGCTCCAGCGCGTCCAGGAACTCCGGCGCCGGCCGCTCGAAGATGCCCATCGTACGGTCGCCCTGCACGTTGCTGTGCCCGCGCACCGGGCACACCCCGGCCCCCGGCCGGCCGATGTCGCCGCGCAGCAGCAGGAAGTTCACCACCTCCCGGATGGTGGCCACCGCGTGCTTGTGCTGGGTCAGGCCCATCGCCCAGCACACCACCGTGCGCTCCGAGTCGAGCACCATGCGCAGCGCCCGCTCCACGTCCTCCCTGGTCAACCCGGTGGCGCGCAGCGCCTCGTCCCAGCCGAAGCCGGTGCGGGCCGCCGCCGCGAACTCCTCGAAGCCGTGCGTGTGGGTGCCGACGAACTCCTCGTCGACCCCGCCGCTCTCCAGCACCAGGCGGTTCAGCAGCCGGAACAGGGCCTGGTCGCCGCCGAGCCTGATCTGCAGGAACAGATCGGTCAGCGCGGTGCCGGCGCCCGCCAGGCCGCCGGCCTTCTGCGGGTTCTTGAAGCGCTCCATCCCGGCCTCGGGCAGCGGGTTCACCGTGATGATCCGCGCGCCGTTCCGCTTGGCCTTCTCCAGCGCGCTCAGCATGCGCGGATGGTTGGTGCCCGGGTTCTGTCCGGCGACGATGATCAGGTCGGCCTGGTGGAGGTCCTCCAGCAGCACGCTGCCCTTGCCCACGCCCAGCGTCTCGGTCAGCGCGGAACCGGATGACTCGTGGCACATGTTGCTGCAGTCGGGCAGGTTGTTGGTGCCGTACTCGCGGGCCATGAGCTGGTAGAGGAACGCCGCCTCGTTGCTGGTCCGGCCCGAGGTGTAGAACACCGCCTCGTCCGGTGAGTCCAGGGCACGCAGCTCGCCGGCCACGATGTCGAGGGCCTCGTCCCAGCCCACCGGGGTGTAGTGGGTGGCGCCCTCCGCCAGGTACATCGGCTCGGTGAGCCGGCCCTGCTGCCCCAGCCAGTAGCCGGAGCGCCCGGCCAGCTCCGCCACCGGGTGCTCGGCGAAGAAGGCCGGCGTCACCCGCCTCAGCGTCGCCTCCTCGGCGACCGCCTTCGCGCCGTTCTCGCAGAACTCCGCGGTGTGCCGCTTCTCCGGCTCCGGCCAGGCGCAGCCGGGGCAGTCGAAGCCGTCCTTCTGGTTGACCCGGAGCAGGGTGAGCGCGGTGCGCCTGACCCCCATCTGCTCGTGCGCCATGCGCAGGGAGTGGCCGACGGCGGGCAGCCCGGCGGCGGAGTGCCGCGGGGCGCTCACCTCGGGCGCGTCCTGGACCGGGTCGCCGCTGGGCGGGGTGCGCTTCATACCGTCGATCGTGCCACGTCGGGCCGCCGAGAGGGACGTGTCGCGAACGGTGGACCGCGGCTCGAGCCTCGCTGTCGGTGCGGCATGGGAGGATCGGCACGTGGCCAAGACAGCATCGCAAGAGACAGCACCGAAGAGCCCGCGACGCCTCCTCCTCATGGACGGGCATTCCCTCGCCTACCGGGCGTTCTTCGCGTTGCCCGCGGAGAACTTCTCCACCACCACGGGCCAGACGACCAACGCGATCTACGGCTTCGCCTCGATGCTGGCGAACACCCTCCGTGACGAGGCGCCCACCCACTTCGCGGTGGCCTTCGACGTCTCCCGCAAGACGTGGCGCTCCGAGGAGTTCCCGGAGTACAAGGCGAACCGCAGCAAGAGCCCGGACGAGTTCAAGGGCCAGGTCGAGCTGATCGGCGAGCTGCTCGACGCGATGCGCGTGAAGCGGTTCGCGATCGACGGCTTCGAGGCCGACGACGTCATCGCCACCCTGGCCACACAGGCGGAGGCCGAGGGCTTCCAGGTGTCCATCGTCACCGGCGACCGCGACTCCTTCCAGCTGATCTCCGACCACGTGACGGTCCTCTACCCCACCAAGGGCGTCTCGGAGCTGACCCGCTTCACCCCCGAGAAGGTGCAGGAGAAGTACGGCCTGACGCCCAACCAGTACCCGGACTTCGCCGCGCTGCGCGGTGACCCCTCCGACAACCTGCCGGGCATTCCCGGCGTCGGCGAGAAGACGGCCACCAAGTGGATCAACCAGTTCGGCTCGTTCGCGGCCCTGGTGGAGCGCGCCGACGAGGTGAAGGGCAAGGCGGGGGAGAACCTCCGCGCCCACCTGGAGGCGGTCAAGCTCAACCGCCGGCTCACCGAGATGGTGCGCGACGTCGAACTGGACTGCGTGCCGGAGGACCTGGTCCGCACGCCCTACGACCGGGACGCGCTCACCGTCGCGCTGGACGCCCTGGAGTTCCGCAACTCCAACTTCCGCGAGCGGCTGTTCGCCGCCGACCCGGGAGCCGAGACGCAGGAGGTCGAGCCCGCCGGCGGCGTCGAACTCGACGGCACGGTGCTCGGCGCCGGCGGCCTCGCGCCCTGGCTGGCGGAGCACGGAGCCGCCGCACTCGGCCTGGCCACGGTGGATGACTGGAAGCTCGGCGCGGGCCGGGTGAGCGAGGTCGCCCTGGCCGCGGCGGAGGGCCCGGCGGCCTGGTTCGACCCCACCGAGCTGGACGAGGCCGACGAGCGCGCGTTCGCCCAGTGGTGCGCGGACCCGGAGCGCCCCAAGGCCCTGCACAACGCCCGAGCCGTGCTGCGGGTCTTCGCCGAGCACGGCTGGCAGCTGGCCGGCATCACCATGGACACCGCGCTCGCCGCCTACCTGGTGCAGCCGGGCCGCCGCAGCTTCGCGCTGGACGCGCTGAGTGTCGAGTTCCTCGGCCGTGAGCTGCCCAAGCCCGCCGAGGGCAGCGGGCAGTTGGCGCTCGGTGCCGACGACGCCGCCCAGGCCGACGCCCTCATGGGCCACGCCCGCAGCATCCTGGACCTGGCCGACGCCTTCACCGGCCGGCTGGCCGACGTCGGGGCCACCGAGCTGCTGCACGGCATGGAACTGCCGACGTCCGCCCTGCTGGCCCGGATGGAACGCGCCGGCATCGCCGCCGACCACGAGTGGCTGACAGGTCTGGAGCAGCAGTTCGCCGGCGCCGTGCAGCAGGCCGTCACCGAGGCGCACGCCTCGGTGGGCCACGAGTTCAACCTCGGCTCGCCCAAGCAGCTCCAGGAAGTCCTCTTCGGCGAGCTGGGCCTGCCCAAGACGAAGAAGACCAAGACGGGCTACACCACCGACGCCGACGCCCTCGCCTGGCTGGCCGGGCAGACCGAGCACGACCTCCCGGTGCTGATGCTGCGCTACCGCGAGCAGGCCAAGCTCCGCACCACCGTCGAGGGCCTGATCAAGACGATCGGCGCGGACGGCCGGATCCACACCACGTTCAGCCAGACGGTCGCCGCCACCGGCCGCCTGTCCTCCACCGACCCCAACCTGCAGAACGTGCCGGTGCGTACCGACGAGGGGCGCGCCATCCGCCGCGGCTTCGTGGTCGGCGAGGGCTACGAGTCGCTGATGACGGCCGACTACAGCCAGATCGAACTGCGCGTGATGGCCCACCTGTCGGAGGACGAGGGGCTGCTCCAGGCCTTCACCTCCGGCGAGGACCTGCACACCACGGTCGCCTCCCAGGTCTTCTCGGTGGAGAAGGAGCAGGTCGACCCGGAGATGCGGCGCAAGATCAAGGCGATGTCCTACGGCCTCGCCTACGGCCTCTCCGCGTTCGGGTTGTCCCAGCAGCTCAACATCGCCGCCGACGAGGCCCGGCGCCTGATGGACAACTTCTTCGAGCGGTTCGGCGGCGTGCGGGACTACCTGCACCGCGCCGTCGAGGAGGCCAGGGCCGTCGGTTACACCCAGACGATGCTGGGCCGTCGCCGCTACCTGCCCGACCTCAGCAGCGACAACCGGCAGCGCCGCGAGATGGCCGAGCGCATGGCGCTGAACGCCCCGATCCAGGGCACCGCCGCCGACATCGTCAAGATCGCCATGCTGCGCGTCGACGACGCCCTCCAGCGGGAGGGCCTCCGATCCCGGCTGCTGCTCCAGGTGCACGACGAGATCGTGCTGGAGATCGCCCCGGGGGAGCGGCAGAAGGTCGAGGAACTGGTCCGCCGGGAGATGGCCGGCGCCGTCGAACTGCGTGCCCCGCTGGACGTCTCCGTCGGGTCGGGCCCCGACTGGGAGTCCGCGGCGCACTGATCCGGCGTCAGCTCCGGGCGGGCGGGAGGATTTCCGCCCGTCCGGAGGCACACCGGGGTGACCGCGGGCCACTGGTTGTCGTAAGGTCACGGACGTCGCGTCCGCGGGGAAGCGGGCGGCGTCGGACCGGACACACCAGGGGAGGGGACGACGGGGATGGCGGCTCGTACGGCCGGCAGGATTCGCCGCGGCATATCCAGCTCCGCGGTGGCGGCGGCCACGATGGTGGCACTGACCGCTTCACAGGCACCCGGCGTCAGTCTGGGGCACCCCGGGGAAGAGAGAACCGACCCCTCCGCCGGGGCCCAGCACCCCGCCGACGGCAACTCGCCCTACCACACCGAACTGCCCCCGCTGCAGACCCCGGACGGGCCGATCGGGCCCGGCGCGGGCGACGACCCGGCTGCCACCGGCACCGCGGAGTCCGGCATTCCCGCGACGGTGCTGGCGGCCTACAAGCAGGCCGAGCGCACCCTTCGCACCGAACAGCCCGCCTGCAACCTGCCGTGGCAACTGCTCGCGGCCATCGGCAAGGTGGAGTCCGGGCAGGCCCGCGGTGGCGCACTGGACACGGCAGGCAACACCCTCGAGCCGATCCGCGGCCCGGTGCTCGACGGCAACGGTTTCGCCCTGATCCGTGACACCGACGGCGGCCGGTTCGACGCCGACGCCACGCACGACCGCGCGGTCGGGCCGATGCAGTTCATCCCGTCCACCTGGGCCACGTGGGGTGCCGACGGCAACGGCGACGGCCGTGAGGACCCCAACAACATCCATGACGCGGCGCTCGCCGCGGCCCGCTACCTGTGCGCCGCGGACCGCGACCTCTCCCGCCCGGCGGACCTGGAACGCGCGGTGCTCAGCTACAACCAGTCCCGCGAGTACCTCAACACGGTGCTCACCTGGCTGGAGTTCTACCGCAAGGGCACACACGAGGTGCCGGACGGCACCGGCCCGCTGCCGGACACCCCGGGCGCCGGCAACCCGACGAAGCCGGCCGAGCCCGCGCCGGCGAAGTCGCCCGGCAAGAAGGCGCCGACCGGCAAGCCCCCGGCGCCGAACACCCCCGAGCCGCCCGCGAAGTCGTCGCCGTCGAAGAAGCCCGCGCCGCCCGGCAATCCTTCGACCGTCCGTCCCACGCCCAGCCGCCCGGGCGCCGATTCGCCGCTGCCCACCTACCGGCCAACCCACCCG
>NZ_BAAHCA010000187.1:0-6929 GCF_054776295.1 Streptomyces sparsus | reverse complement strand
CCCGGGCGGGCCCGGGCCGCCGCCGCGGGCCGTCGACTCAGGACCGGTGCGGGCGGAACAGGCCCTCCTGCACCACCGACACCAGCAGTTGCCCGGCCCGGTCGTAGATGCGGCCGCGCGCCAGGCCGCGCCCACCGGTCGCGATGGGTGACTCCTGGTCGTAGAGGAACCACTCGTCGGTGCGGAACGGCCGGTGGAACCACATGGCGTGGTCCAGGGATGCCATGTCGAACCCGCGCGGGCCCCACAGCGGCTCGATCGGCACCCGCACGGCGTCCAGCAGCATCATGTCGCTGGCGTACGCGAGCGCACAGGTGTGCACGAGCGGATCGTCGCCCAGCGGCCCGACCGCCCGCATCCACACCGCGCTGCGCGGCTCGGCGTCCTTGACCTCCTCCGCTGTCCAGCGCAGCCGTTCGACGTAGCGGATGTCGAAGGGCTGCCGCCGGGCCATTCGCTCCAGGCTCTCCGGCAGCGAGCCGAGGTGGTCGCGGATCTCCTCGGCCAGACTCGGCAGGCCTTCCGGATCCGGCATCTCACGCATCGGCAACTGGTGCTCGAACCCCGGTTCGGGCGCATGGAAGGAGGCGGTCAGGTTGAAGATGGTCCTGCCCTGCTGGATGGCCACCACACGACGTGTGGTGAAGGAGCGGCCGTCGCGGACGCGTTCCACCTGGTACACGATCGGCACCCCGGGCACGCCCGGCCGCAGGAAGTACGCGTGCAGCGAGTGCACGGGACGCTCACCGTCGGTGGTGCGGCCGGCGGCCACCAGGGCCTGGCCGGCGACCTGGCCGCCGAAGACCCGCTGCAAGTGCTCCTGCGGGCTGTCCCCGCGGAAGATGTTGACTTCGATCTGCTCCAGGTCGAGCAGGTCGATGAGCCGCTCGGCGGGACTGTCGGACATCAGTGGTACTCCTTCTTCACTGCGGGCCGACGCCGGTGACCTGCACCACCGCCCGGCCCTCCTCGTCGGACGCGGTGAGGTCGACCTCCGCGGAGATACCCCAGTCATGATCACCACGCGGGTCGGCGAACGCCTGCCGGACGCGCCACAGCCGGTCCTCGGGGACTTCCTCGATCTGCAGCAGCTTCGGCCCGCGAGCGTCCGGACCGGTGCCCAGCTCGTCGTACTCGTCCCAGTACGCGTCCAGCGCCGCACCCCAGGCGTCCGCGTCCCAGCCCGCATCCCCGTCCAACTCGCCCAGGTCCCGCACCTTGTCCAGCGCGGCCAGTTCCACCCGGCGGAACATCGCGTTGCGCACCAGAACCCGGAACGCCCGGGCGTTCGCCGTGACGGGCCGCACGTGGTCCGCCCGCTCCTGCGCCTCCTCGGCGGTCTCCTCCGCCGGGTTCGCCAACTGCTCCCACTCGTCGAGCAGGCTGGAGTCCACCTGGCGGACCATCTCGCCGAGCCACTCGACGATGTCCTGGAAGTCCTCGGACTTGAGGTCGTCGGGCACGGTGTTCTCCAGCGCCTTGTAGGCGCTCGCCAGGTAACGCAGCACGATGCCCTCGGTACGGGCCAGTTCGTAGTGCGAGACCATCTCGCCGAACGTCATCGCCCGCTCGTACATGTCGCGGATGACCGACTTCGGGGACAGCGGATGGTCACCGACCCACGGGTGGGAGGTGCGGTAGACGCCGAAGGCGTGGAACAGCAACTCCTCCAGCGGCTTGGGGTAGCTGATCTCCATCAGCCGTTCCATGCGCTCCTCGTACTCCACCCCGTCGGCCTTCATCTCGGCGACGGCCTCCCCCCTGGCCTTGTTCTGCTGCGCGGCGAGGATCTGACGCGGGTCGTCGAGAGTGGACTCCACCACCGACACCATGTCCAGCGCGTAGGAGGGGGACTCCTTGTCCAGCAGGTCGAAGGCCGCCAACGCGAACGTCGAGAGCGGCTGGTTGAGCGCGAAGTTCTCCTGCAGGTCGACGGTCAGCCGGATCGAGCGGCCCTGCGCGTCCGGCTCCGGCAGCTGCTCGACCACACCACCGTCCAGCAGCGACCGGTAGATCGCGATGGCGCGTCGGATGTGCCGCAGCTGCGCCCGGCGGTCCTCGTGGTTGTCCTCCAGCAGGTGACGCATCGCCGTGAAGGCGTCCCCCGGCCGGGCGATGACCGACAGCAGCATCGTGTGGGTGACCCGGAACCGGGAGGTGAGCTGCTCGGGCTCGGCGGCGATCAGCTTCTGGAAGGTGTTCTCCCCCCAGCTGACGAACCCCTCCGGAGCCTTCTTGCGCACCACCTTGCGGCGCTTCTTGGGGTCGTCGCCGGCCTTGGCGAGCGCCTTCTCGTTCTCCACCACGTGCTCGGGCGCCTGCGCCACGACCAGCCCGGCGGTGTCGTACCCGGCGCGGCCGGCCCGGCCGGCGATCTGGTGGAACTCCCGGGCCCGCAGCGTCCGCACCCGCGTCCCGTCGTACTTGGTGAGCGCCGTGAACAACACGGTCCGGATGGGCACGTTGACCCCCACCCCGAGCGTGTCCGTGCCGCAGATGACCTTCAACAACCCTGCCTGCGCGAGACGTTCCACCAGCCGCCGGTACTTCGGCAGCATGCCCGCGTGATGCACCCCGATGCCGTGCCGGACGAACCGGGAGAGGTTGCGCCCGAAGGCGGTGGTGAACCGGAAGTTGCCGATCAGCGAGGCGATCTCGTTCTTCTCGTCCCGCGTGCACATGTTGATGCTCATCAGCGCCTGTGCCCGCTCCACCGCCTGGGCCTGCGTGAAGTGCACGATGTAGACCGGGGCCTGGCGGGTCTCCAGCAGCTCCGTCAGGGTCTCGGTGAGCGTGGTCGTCCGGTACTCGTAGCTCAGCGGGACGGGACGGGTCGCCGACCGCACCACACTCGTCGGCCGGCCCGTGCGACGGGTGAGGTCCTCCTCGAACCGCGACATGTCGCCGAGCGTGGCCGACATCAGAACGAACTGCGCCTGCGGAAGCTCCAGCAGGGGGATCTGCCAGGCCCACCCGCGGTCCGGCTCGGCGTAGAAGTGGAACTCGTCCATGACGACCTGGCCGATGTCGGCGTTGCGGCCGTCGCGCAGCGCGATGGACGCCAGCACCTCGGCCGTGCAGCAGATCACCGGCGCGTCGGCGTTCACGGACGCGTCCCCGGTGAGCATGCCGACGTTCTCGGTACCGAACAGCTTGCAGAGGTCGAAGAACTTCTCCGACACCAGCGCCTTGATCGGCGCGGTGTAGAAGGTGACCTTGTCGTTCGCGAGGGCGGCGAAGTGCGCACCGGCCGCCACCAGGGACTTTCCCGATCCGGTGGGCGTCGACAGGATGACGTTCGCCCCCGAGACCACCTCGATCAGAGCCTCCTCCTGCGCGGGATACAGGGTGATACCCCGCTCCTCCGCCCAGGAGGTGAAAGCGTCAAAGAGAGCGTCGGGGTCGGGGGCTGTCGGCATCTGATCGATAAGCGTCACGCCCCCATACTGCCCTCCCGCACGTCCATCCCGGGAACCGGCGGCAACGACAAGATCATGTGGGGCTACGCTGTCTCGCCTGGCGGGCGACCGCGGGAACCGAACTGCACAGCGACGGGGTGGGACACACATGATGGGACCGGCACACTCACTGTCGGGGGCCGCAGCCTGGCTGGGAGTGGGAGCGGGCGCCGCCGCCCTCGGGCATCCGATGCCCTGGCTGGTCCTTGTGGTGGGCGCGCTGATCTGCTCGGGCGCGGCGCTGGCGCCGGACCTCGACCACAAGTCGGCCACGATCTCCCGTGCCTTCGGACCCTTCTCCAAGGCACTGGCCGGCATCATCGACAAACTGTCCACCCTCGTCTTCAACGCCACCCGCGGCCAGGGCGAACGCAAGCGCTCCGGCGGACACCGCACCCTCACCCACACCTGGCCCTGGGCCCTGCTGGTCGGTGCCGGCTTCTCCGCCGCGGCGGTCACCGGGGGGCGCTGGGCGGTGCTGGCCATCCTCTTCGTGCACATGGTGCTCGCCGTGGAGGGGCTGCTGTGGCGCATGGCCCGAGTGTCCAGCGACGTGCTCGTGTGGATGCTGGGCGCGACCAGCGCCTGGATCCTGGCCGGATTGCTCGACCAGCCGGGCAACGGTTCCGACTGGTTCGTCACCGGCACCGCGCAGGACTACCTGTGGCTGGGGCTGCCGATCGTGCTGGGCGCACTCGTGCACGACATCGGTGACGCGCTCACCATCTCCGGCTGCCCGGTGCTGTGGCCGATCCCGATAGCCAGCAAACGCTGGTACCCGCTGGGCACCCCCCGGTTCATGCGGTTCCGGGCCGGTGCCTGGGTGGAGGTGAAGGTGCTGATGCCGCTCTTCGCCGTGGCCGGCGCGGCCAGCACCCTGTTCGCGCTGGGCGTCTTCGGCTGAGACGCCGCCGCTCCTGGGATGAAGACGTCCGGCCACCGGCTGGGGCACCGCCCGTCCGGCGGACGGCCGTGCTCCCCGCCGCCACGCGGCGGAGGGGAGCACGGCCACGCGGCGGAGGGGAGCACGAGGCGGCCTCCCGGTCAGCCGTGCCAGGACCGCCACAGAGCCGCGTAGGCGCCGTCCGCCGCGACCAGCTCGTCGTGGCTGCCGAGCTCGCTGATCCGTCCGTCCTCCACCACCGCGATCACATCCGCGTCATGCGCGGTGTGCAGCCGGTGGGCGATCGCCACCACGGTCCGCCCGTCGAGAACCTGGGCGAGGGAACGCTCCAGGTGCCGCGCAGCCCGCGGGTCGAGCAGGGACGTCGCCTCGTCGAGCACCAGGGTGTGCGGATCGGCCAGCACCAGGCGCGCCAGCGCGATCTGCTGGGCCTGGGCGGGGCTGACGACCAGCCCGCCCGAGCCGACCTCACTGTCCAGCCCGCCTTCGAGCGCGCGGGCCCAGCCGTCGGCGTCGACAGCGGCCAGCGCCGCCCACAGCTCCGCGTCGTCGGCGTCGGCGCGGGCGAGCAGCAGGTTGTCGCGCACCGCGCCGACGAACACGTGGTGCTCCTGGTTGACCAGCGCCACGTGCTGCCGCACCCGCTCGGTGGGCATCCGGCCCAGTTCCGCACCGCCGACCATCACCGCGCCGCGGCGCGGTGAGTAGATCCCGGCCAGCAACCGTCCGAGCGTGGACTTGCCCGCCCCGGACGGCCCCACCAGCGCCACCCGGGAGCCGGGCGGCACGGAGAGCGTCACGCCGTGCAGCACGTCCGTGCCCTCCTGGTATCCGAACCGCACCTCCCCGGCGTCGAGTTGGCGACCGTCGGGGGTGAGACCGGCATCACCGGTGTCCGGCTCGATCTCCCGGACGCCCACCAACCGTGCCAACGCCACCTGTGCCACCTGGAGTTCGTCGTACCAGCGCAGGATCAGGCCGAGCGGTTCCACCAGCATCTGCGCGAGCAGTGCTCCGGTGGTCAGCTGTCCCACACTGATCCAGCCCTGGAGTACGAACACTCCGCCGAAGACCAGCACCGCTCCCAGGATCAGCACATGGGTGGCGTTGATCACCGGGAAGATGATGCTGCGCAGCCAGAGCGTGTAGCGCTCCCAGGCGACCCACTCGGTGATGCGCTGTTCGGACAGCGCCACCCGCCGTCGGCTCAGCCGGTGCGCCTCCACGGTGCGGCCCGCATCGACGGTCTCGGCGAGCGCCGCCGCGACGGCCGCGTAACCGGCGGCCTCCGAGCGGTACCCGTCCGGCGCCCGGCGGTAGTACCAGCGGCAGCCGACGATGAGCAGCGGAGCCGCGATCAGCACGGCCAGGGCCAGCGGGGGAGCGGTGACGGTGAGCGCGCCGAGCAGCAGCCCGGCCCACACCACACCGATGGACAGCTGCGGTACGGCCTCGCGCATCGCGTTGGCGAGCCGGTCGATGTCGGTGGTGATGCGGGCGAGGAGGTCACCGGTGCCGGCGCGCTCGAGCACGCCGGGCGGCAGGCCGACCGAGCGCACCAGGAAGTCCTCGCGCAGGTCGGCGAGCATGCGTTCGCCGAGCATCGCGCCGCGCAACCGGACCAGCCGCACGAAGAAGGTCTGGATGACCAGCGCGACGGCGAACAGGGCGACGGTGCGCTCCAGCGGCAGGTCGCGGGCGCCGTCCGCAAGGTCCTGCACGACGCCACCGAGCAGGTAGGGGCCGACCATGGACGCCACCACCGCGACCGTGTTGACCACCACCAGCACGGTGAAGGGCCTGCGGTGCCGGCGGATCAGCTCCCGGACGTAGGCACGCACCGTCGCGGGTGAGCCCACCGGGAGAGTGGCGGACGACTCCGGTGCGGCCGGGTCGTACGCGGGGGGTGCGACGCCGATCATGCGGACCCCATCCCTTCTGCCAGTTCTTCGTCGGTTTCACGGGTGACGATCCACCGGTACGCCGGCTCGTCGCGCAGCAGCTCCCGGTGGTCACCGGCCGCGGTGACGGTGCCGTCGTTGATAAGCACCACCCGGTCCGCCCGGTCCAGCAGCAGCGGCGACGAGGAGAAGACCACGGTGGTGCGGCCCCGGCGGAGGCGGGTGACGCCGTCCGCGACCCGGGCCTCGGTGTGCGAGTCGACCGCGGACGTCGGCTCGTCGAGTACCAGCACCTCCGGGTCGGTGATCAGTGAGCGGGCCAGCGCCAGCCGTTGCCGCTGCCCGCCGGAGAGCGATCGGCCCCGTTCGGTGATGCGGACCTGCATGGGGTCGCCCTCGGCGTTCCCGCTCGCGCGGGCGAGCGCCTCCAGTACGTCTCCGCACTGGGCGGCGGCGAGCGCCTGGGGCGCGGTGACCGCGCCGGAGGACGGCACGTCGAGCAGTTCGTGCAGGGTGCCCGACAGCAGCACCGGGTCCTTGTCCTGGACGAGGACGGCGGTCCTGGCCGTGTGCAGCGCCAGGTCGTCGAGTGCGGTGCCGCCGAGCAGCACCGACGGGCCGTCGCGGCCGTCTGCCGGGTGGCCGCCGAGCCGGTCGGCCAGCCGG
>NZ_BAAHCA010000186.1:0-6945 GCF_054776295.1 Streptomyces sparsus | reverse complement strand
CACGCACGGGTCCGCCGTGCGCCCGGTGCCGGTGGCGTACGCCGCCGTTCGCCCGGTCACTCCAGCACGGGCGGCGACGGCCCGGCCAGTGCGGAGCGCGCAGTCTAGGGATTCACCGCGTACCCGGGCCGGGCTCGCGCCCGTCCGCCCCGCGGAGGTGCGGTCCGCGGCGTCAATCTCTGGAGGAAACCCCAGACAGCGGCTCCCGACGGTCCGACCCACGCGGCGCGCGCCGCAAGATGGGCTCGCACCGGCCATCCGCACCTACCCGGCCGGCGCGTGGAGGGCCCCGCATGGACATCGTGATCGACCACGGCAAGTGCATCGGCGCCGGCCAGTGCGCGCTCATCGCTCCCGAGGTGTTCGACCAGCGTGCTGACGACGGACTCGCCGTCCTGGTCGAGGAGCATCCCGGCAGCGAGCACCTGGAGGCGGTCCGCGAGGCGGGCGAGTCCTGTCCGCTGGGCGCCATCACCCTCACGGACGACCCGCGGTCCGCGGCCTGACCGACGGACCGGACCCCACACCGGCCTCCCACCACTGAGAAGAGGAACGATGCGCGTCCTGTTCGCCGGCCTGCCGGAGAAGTCGCACGTCTACACGATGGTGCCCCTCGCCTGGGCGCTGACGGCCGCCGGGCACGACGTCCTGATGGCCAACGCGCCCTCGCTGACCTCCGCCATCAACGGCGCCGGGCTCGTCGCCGCCCCCGTGGGAGCGGACCCGGGGCTGCGCGCCGACATGGCCGCCGCACGGGACTCCCAGCACGCCGAGGTCGCCAACTGGAGTCGCCTGGGCTACGGCGAGGTCGACCACGCCTCCCTGGTCTCACGCTACGAGGTCAGCGTCCCGTGGGGTTTCGCCCGCTACAACGACCCGATCATGGACGACCTCGTCGCCCTCGCCCGCGACTGGAAGCCCGACCTGGTCATCCGCGACCCCATCGCCTACGCGGGGGGCGTGGCGGCCCGGGCCTGCGGAGCCGCGCACGCCCGGCTCCTGTGGTGTGCCGACGTCTACGGCCGGGCCCGGGCCACCTTCGTCGAACTCGCCCGGGACGTGCCCGAGGACCGGCGCACCGACCCGCTGGCCGAGTGGCTCGACGAACGCGGCCGACCCTACGGCGTGCGGTGCGACGAGGAGCTGATCAACGGCCAGTTCACCCTGGACACCCTGCCGCCGAGCCTGCGCCCGGACAGCGCCCTGGACGAGGTGTCCCTGCGCTACGTCCCCTACAACGGCCCGGCCGTGCAATGGGACTGGCTACGGGAGCAGCCCGGGCGGCCCCGCGTCTGCGTCACCCTCGGCCGCACCAACACCGAGGCCTACGGCGGGGACTACGTGGGCCTCGAGCCCATCCTCCGCGCCCTGTCGTCGCTCGACGCCGAGATCGTCGCCGCGCTCACGCCCGAGCAGGCCGGGGAGCTCGGTGAGCTGCCCGGCAACGTGCGCGTCTGCACCGGTGTCGCGTTGGGCACGCTGCTGCCCTCGTGCGCGGCGATCGTCCACCACGGTGGCTGGGGCACCTACTCCACCGCCCTGGTCAACGCGGTACCGCAGCTCGCGCTGGCCACGGAGGTCGCGGACCAGGAGCTGCGCCAACGAACCCTGCAGGACGCCGGGGCCGGCCTGCTCCTCCACCACAGCCAGGCCTCACCCGAACGGGTCCTGGAGTGCACGGGCCGGCTGCTGCACGATCCCGACTTCGCCGCCGCCGCGCGCCGGCTGCGCGACGAGTCCGCGGCCATGCCCAGCCCGCACGCCCTGGTACCGGAACTGGAACAGCGGGCCGCGATCCGCTGAGCACGCCCTAGTCCCCGCGCCGCCGACCCGTTCGCGGCACGGCACCCACCGCACACCGAAGAGAGGAGGACGGCGCCCGCTCGGCGAGCCCGGTGGAGCGCCGCACCCCCGATGAGTCAGACGCGCATCCTGGTGACCGGCGGTGCCGGCTTCATCGGTTCCCACTACGTCCGCACCCTGTTGGGCCCCCTCGGCCCCGACGACGTCACCGTCACCGTCCTCGACGCCTTCACCTACGCGGCCAACCCGGCCAACCTGGACGAGGTCCGGACGTCCGACCGCTTCCGGCTGGCCGTCGGCGACATCTGCGACACGGCGGCCGTCGACGCCCTGATGGCCGAGCACGACCAGGTCGTCCACTTCGCCGCCGAGTCGCACGTCGACCGCTCGCTGGCCAGCGCCACCGAGTTCGTCCGCACCAACGTGCTGGGCACCCAGGCCCTGCTGGACGCGGCCCTGCGGCACGGTGTCGGCACCTTCGTGCACGTCTCCACCGACGAGGTGTACGGGTCGATCCCGGTCGGTTCCTGCTCCGAGGAGCAGCCGCTCGCCCCCAACTCCCCCTACGCGGCCTCCAAGGCGGCCAGTGACCTGATGGCGCTGGCCTACCACCGGTCGCACGGCCTGGACGTGCGCGTCACCCGCTGCTCCAACAACTACGGGCACCACCAGTTCCCGGAGAAGATCATCCCGCTGTTCCTGACCCGCCTGCTGGAGGGCAAGAAGGTGCCTCTCTACGGTGACGGGCTGAACGTGCGGGACTGGCTGCACATCGACGACCACGTCCGTGCCGTCGAGCTCGTCCGCACCCTGGGCCGGGCCGGGGAGGTCTACAACATCGGCGGCGGTACCGAGCTGGAGAACCGCGGGCTCACCGAGCTGCTGCTGGACGCCTGCGGCGCCACCTGGGACAGCGTCGAGTACGTCACCGACCGGAAGGGGCACGACCGCCGCTACTCCGTCGACTGGCGCAAGGCCCACGTCGAGCTGGGCTACAAGCCGCAGAAGGACTTCACCGAGGGGCTCGCCGAGACCGTCGCCTGGTACCGGGACCACCGCGAGGTCTGGGAGCGGCTCCCGCGCACCCAGCCGGAGCCCAGTCACCAGTCGGGGATGGCGCCGTGCTGAGCTGGCAGGTGCTCGGCGCGCTGCGGGCGACGGCGGACGGCCGGGACGTCACCCCGACACCCCCGAAGGTCCGCCAGCTCCTGGCCCTGCTGCTGGCCCGGCGGAACAGCGTCGTGTCGCTCACCGCCATCGCCGGGGAACTGTGGTCCGGCGAGCCGCCGCGCACCGCGACCGGCACCGTGCAGACGTACGCCTACCAGTTGCGAAAGGCGCTCCAGGCCGGCGCCTCCGCGACTGCCGGGAACCCGCTGGGCACGCACGCACACGGGTACGTGCTGTCGGTGGCCCCCGGGAAGTGCGACGCGGAGGAGTTCACCCTGCTGACCGTGCAGGGCCGGGCGGCGCTGCGGGAAGGCGATCCCGACACGGCCGCCGTGCTGCTGCGCCGCGCCCTGGACATGTGGGGCGGACCGCCCTTCGCGGACGTCGTCCAGGGCCCGGCGCTGCGCGGCTACGCGTCGCGGATGGAGGAGTTGCACCTGCAGGCGCAGGAGCTGCGGATCACCGCCGAGCTGCGCCGGGGCAGACACCGGGAGCTGGTGGGCGAGCTGAAGGAGCTCGTCTGCGTCCACCCGATGCACGAGTGGTTCCAGGGCACGCTCATCATCACCCTGGAACGTTGCGGGCGGCGCAGCGAGGCGCTCCAGGTGTACCAGCGGCTACGCGAGGTGCTCCGGGACGAGCTCGGTCTCGACCCCTCGCCGGTGCTCCAGCGCATTCGCCACCACGTACTGACCGACCGCGTCAGCGACGCGGACCTCGACCTGCTGCCGGGCTGACCCGCCCCCGGCACGCACCGCGCGGGTGGTCGCGGGTGCCGCCGCCGTCCCGCGCACGTCTCTCCCCGTCACCGCAGCCACCCGGCGGTGTGCTCCGTACGCTCGCAGGCCGCCCGCCACAGGTCGTTCACCATGCCGCCCGCCGTGTGCCGAGGCGCCCAGCCGAGCACGGACCGGGCGGCCGACACGTCCACTCCCATCCAGTCGGTGCCGGTGGCCGGCCGGCTGCCCGCGCCGAGGCGTTCCACCAGGCGGGCCGGCCGCCCGCTGATCGTGATCAGCAGGTCGACCATGTGCCGTACGTGCTGGGAGACGCCGCTGGCGACGTTCACCACGCGTCCGCTCGCGGCCGGGGTGCGCAAGGCCGCCACCACGGCCTGGGACACGTCCCGTGCGTCGACGAAGTCGCGGCGGCTGCGCAGCGGCGACACCCGGACCTCCGCCGGTCCCTCGGTGGGCCGCGTCGCCAGCAGTTGTCCGGCCACGTGGCCCAGCAGGCTGCCGGCGGGGGTTCCGGCCCCGATGACGTTCGACAGCCGCAGCACCACCGCCTGCGCCTTGCCCGCCCGGGCGGCCTCCAGTACCGACTGGGTGCCGAGCAGCTTCGTGCGGCCGTAGTCCGTGGTCGGCTCCGTCGGTGAGCACTCGGTGAGCCACACGTCCTCCCGCTGCGGCGCGTACTCGTGGACCGAGCCCAGGTGCACCAGCCGGGGCCGGTGCCGGGCGGCGGTGAGCGCCGTCAGCATCCGGTCCACCAGGAGCTGGTTGCCGAGCCGCATCCTGCTCGGCGAGGAGGACCAGACCTCGCCGGCCGCGTTGACGACCGCGACCGGCCGCTCCTCCTCGACGATCTCGGTGAGTACGTACGGGTCGCCGTTCACCAGGTCCAGCGGATAGAACCGCCAGGACGGCGGTGTCTTCAGCGGCCGGCGCGCCACCGCGAGGATCTCGTGCCCTGCCGCCTCCAGTGCGGCGCCCACGTGCCGCCCGACGAACCCGGTCGCGCCGAGGACCACCACGCGGCCCGGACCCCGGCCCGGGCTGTCCGGCTGCACCCGCCCACCGACCTCCGTCATGGCGTTCTCCTCCCGGGCCGCGCGCTGCGGACCGTACGTCTCCGGGCGCCGTGGCGCAGGCGCGCGGGGTCAACGGCCGTCAGCCTCGCACCCGCTGGTCAGGGATCGATCCAGAGCCGTTGGACTCGATCCGGCCGCCGCCGGTCCTGGACCGGTTCTCGAAGATCGGCGCCTAGTGTGCTGCCACCATGAAGGTTCGAGAGATGGCCGTGCCGGACGCGTACCACATCACGCCGCACAGGATCCGGGACGTGCGCGGCAGCTTCCACGAGTCGTTCCGGCGGAGTCGGCTCGCCGAGGAGATCGGCCGGTCCGTACCGGTGGCGCAGGTGAACTACTCGGTGTCGCGGCGCGGTACCCTCCGCGGCCTCCACGGGACGCTGCTGCCGCCCGGGCAGGCCAAGGTGGTGTGCGTCGTGCGCGGCGCGGTCCTCGACATCGTGGTGGACCTGCGGGTCGGCTCCCCGACCTGGGGCGTGCACGAGGCGAACCGGCTGGACGCCGAGTCGGGAGAGACCCTGTTCGTCCCGGAAGGCCTGGTGCACGGCTTCCTCGCCCTCACGGACGACACCTGCGTGTCGTATCTGTGCTCCACCGAGTTCGTCCCCGGCACCCAGATCGATCTCGACCCCTTCGACGCCGACCTCGACCTGCCCTGGGGTCTGGCGGAGGAGCCGCTGATGTCGCCCAAGGACTCCTCGGCCATCTCCGTCGCCGCCGCCAGGGAAGCCGGACTGCTGGCCCGCTACGAGGACTGCCGGGCGCACTACGCCGCGCAACGCGAAGCCGGTTGACGCCCGTTGACGTCGCAGCCCGCCCGGCAGGCGGATCCCGCACCTCCCGTCCGCACCGTCTCCGAAGGAGAGCCCATGCACCCCGGCACCCCGCCCGTCCCCGGCTCCGAGGGCCCGGCGGCCCCGCCCGTACGCCACTTCGCCCTGCTGCTCTTCGCCGACTTCGGCCACATCGGCCCCACCCTGGGGGTCGCGCGGGAGCTCGTCGCCCGCGGGCACCGGGTCACCTACGTCGTGGACGAGCAGTTCGCCGAGGTGGTCACCGGGACCGGTGCGAGGGCCGTCACCTACACCTCCGCGCGCGGTGACTTCTACCGCGCCGCCGACATCACTCCCGAGCGGCTCGCCCTCGACGGCTACAACCTGCTGGTCGACACCATCGACACGGTCTTCCCCGCGGCCCGTGCCGCCCTCGCCGACGACCCGCCGGACGTCGTGCTGTACGACTTCGAGACGTTCGCCGCCGGCCGGGTGGCCGCCCGCGTCCTCGGCGCTGTGCCCGTGCAGGTCAGCCCGAGCCATGCGGCCAACGAGACGTTCTCGCTGCGCGCCCGGATGTGGGACACCGAGCACCCGCTGATGGCGGAGGGCGCCAAGGTCGTCGTGGAGTTCATGGGCTCCCACGGAATCGGCCTGGACGAGATGGGCCGTTACGGCACCGAGTGGGACGAGCGCAACCTGGTGTTCCTGCCCCGCGCCTTCCAGATCGACGGCGACAGCTTCGGTGACCGGTACGCGTTCGTGGGCCCCACCGTCACCGACCCGGCGCCGGGGCACTGGGAGCCCCCGGCTGACGGCCGCCGCACGGCGCTGGTCTCCCTGGGCACCGAGTCCACGGACGGCGACTTCTTCACGATGTGTGCCGAGGCCTTCGACCCGGCCGACTGGCACGTCGTGATGACCCTCGGCCGCGGCACGGACGCCGCCCGGCTGGGCCCGCTGCCCGCCCACGTGGAGGCGCACTCCTGGCTGCCGCACTCGGCCGTGCTGCCGCACGCGGACGTGTTCGTCTGCCACGGCGGCATGGGCAGTCTCCTGGAGGCGCTCTCCCACGCCATCCCGGTGATCGCGCTGCCGCGCGCCCCCGAACTGGCCCTGAGCGCCCACCGACTGGAGGAGTGCGGGGTCGGCCGCAGTCTGGTCCGCGAACGGCTGACGGCCCCCGAACTGGCCCGGACGGTGGCCGAACTGCTCGCCGACCCCGACAGACCCGCCCACCTGGACCGCATGCGCAAAGCCGTCCGGGAGGCCGGTGGGGCTCCCCGCGCGGCCGACCTGCTGCTGGAGTGGGCCGCGGCGCGACCCGCCGCGAACACCGTCGGGCCCGCCTCGACCACCGCGGGCTGAATCCGCGGCGGACGCCCC
>NZ_BAAHCA010000185.1:0-6980 GCF_054776295.1 Streptomyces sparsus | reverse complement strand
CGCCCCCCTGCCCCTGTCCCCTCTCCCGCCCTCCCTTCCCGCCCCTGAAGGAGAACGATCCGTGACCGGTTCCTCCGTACGCAGAGGACTGGCGGCCGGCATGTCGGCCGCCGTGCTCGCGACGTTGATCACCGCGGCCGCGCCCGCTGAGGCCGCCGCGCCGCCCCCGCCGTCCGACCGGAAACTGGCGGCCGAGTCCGCCCGCCACGACCTGACCCGGGAGCAGTTCTACTTCGTGCTGCCCGACCGGTTCGCCGACGGAGACACCGGGAACAACAGGGGCGGCCTCACCGGCGGGCGGCTCAGCACCGGCTACGACCCCACGGACAAGGGCTTCTACCAGGGCGGCGACCTCAAGGGCATCGCCAGCAAGCTCGACTACATCAAGGGCCTGGGCACCACCTCCATCTGGCTGGCGCCGATCTTCAAGAACAAGCCGGTGCAGGGCGAGGGCGAGAACGCCTCCGCGGGCTACCACGGCTACTGGATCACCGACTTCACCCAGGTCGATCCGCACTTCGGCACCAACGACGACCTGCGCAAGCTCATCAAGGCCGCCAAGGCCAAGGGCATGAAGGTCTTCTTCGACGTCATCACCAACCACACCGCCGACGTCGTCGACTACGAGGAGAAGTCCTACGACTACCTCTCCAAGGGCGCCTTCCCCTACCTGACGAAGGACGGCCGCCCCTTCGACGACGCCGACCACGCGGGCGGCCGGAAGTTCCCGCGCACGGACGGCGACTCCTTCCCCCGCACCCCGACGGTGCCCGCCGCCGAACGCGACACCAAGGTCCCGGCCTGGCTCAACGACCCGGAGATGTACCACAACCGGGGCGACTCCACGTTCGCCGGGGAGAGCAGCCTGCACGGCGACTTCCACGGCCTGGACGACCTGTGGACCGAACGCCCCGAAGTGGTCCGCGGCATGGAGCGCATCTACCAGCGCTGGGTCCGGGACTTCGGCATCGACGGCTTCCGCATCGACACGGTCAAGCACGTCAACATGGAGTTCTGGACCCAGTGGGCGACCGCGCTGGACAGGTACGCGGCCAAGCGCGGCAAGAAGGACTTCTTCATGTTCGGCGAGGTCTACTCCGCCGACCCGGCGCAGAACGCGCCCTACGTCACCCGCGGCAAGCTGGACGCCACCCTGGACTTCCCCTTCCAGGACGCCGCCCGCTCCTTCGCCTCCCAGGGCGGCTCGGCAGGGAAGCTCGCCGACGTCTTCGGCCAGGACCACCGCTACACCACCGGCAGGTCCAACGCCTACGAGCAGGTCACCTTCCTAGGCAACCACGACATGGGACGCCTCGGCAGCTTCCTCACCCGGGACAACCCCGACGCAGACGACGAGGAACTGCTCGAACGTGCCACGCTCGCCAACGAGTTGATGTTCCTCAGCCGGGGCAACCCGGTCGTCTACTACGGTGACGAGCAGGGATTCACCGGAGCCGGCGGTGACAAGGACGCCCGGCAGACCCTGTTCGCCTCCAAGGTGCCCGACTACCTGGACACCGGCAGCAACCAGCAGATCGGCACCGACCGCACCCACGCCGAAGCCGCCTACGACACCGGGCACCCCCTCTACCGGTCCATCGCGAAGCTGTCCGCGCTGACCAAGCGCCACCCCGCGCTGCGCGACGGCACCCAGATCGAGCGGCACGCCGACGACGGCGCCGGCGTCTACGCCGTCTCCCGCATCGGCACCGGCAAGGGCAGGCAGCACGAGTACACCGTCGCCGTCAACAACAGCGAGCGCGCCCGGACCGTCACCCTCGACGTGGCGACACCCCGCGCCGCCTTCCGGCAGCTGTACGGGGGCGACACCTCCGTACGCAGCACCGCCGACGGCACGCTGAAGCTGACCGTGCCGCCGCTGTCCGCGGTCGTGCACCGGGCCGACTCCCCGGTACCCGCGGCGAAGAACGGACCGGACCTCACCCTGACCGTGCCCGAGCCGGGCGCCACCGGCACCGTCGAGCTGACCGCGAAGGTCCGCGGCGACGCCCGCAGCCGGGTCGTCTTCGCCGCCCAGCAGGGCAACGGCAGGTGGCAGACGCTCGGCACCGCCGACCGCCCGCCCTACAAGGTCACCCAGCACCTCGGCACGGACGTCACCGCCGGCACCGCGCTGCGCTGGAAAGCGGTCGTCGTCGACGGCACCGGCCGGACCGCCTCCGACACCGGCAGCGGCACCGCCTGGCAGCCGCCGGTCGCGCACGCCCTCCGCCGTCGACCGGGACTGGGCCGTCGTGCACTACCGCCGCGCGGACGGCGACTACGACGGCTGGCAGCTCACCTCCGGCGACCGCACCGCGGACTTCACCGGCCGGGACGCCTACGGCGCCTTCGCCTGGCTGAAGCTGGACGAGGACGAGTCCGCCGCCGAACTGCCCTTCACCGTCGAGCGGAACGGCACCGCCGACGGCCCGGAACGCACCATCGACCTCAGCCGCACCGGTGAGGTATGGGTGGAGCAGGGCGACGACGCGACCCTTACCGAAGCCCCCGACGGCACCTACCCGCCGCAGGACGAGACCAAAGCCGTCATCCACTACCACCGTGCCGACGGCGACTACGACGGCTGGGGCCTGCACACCTGGACCGGCGCGGCCGAGCCCACCGACTGGTCCGAGCCGCTCCGGCCCGTGAAGCAGAACACCTTCGGTGCCACCTTCGAGGTGCCGCTCGCCGAAGGCGCCACCACACTCAGCTACATCCTGCACAAGGGCGACGAGAAGGACGAAGCAGCCGACCAGAGCGTCGACTTCGCCACCCACGGCAAGGAGGTGCACAAGATCAGCGGCACCCCCGGCTACCTGCTGCCCGCCGCCGGCGGCGCCCCCGACCTGGACCTGAAGAAGTCCGAGGCCCAGTGGATCGACCGGCACACCGTCGCCTGGCAGATCAAGCCCCGCGCCACCGGCAGCCAGCAACTGGTCTACGACCCGGCCGGCCGCCTGGCCGTCGGCAAGGACGGCACCCTCACCGGTGACGGCCGCTGGCTGCGGCTGAACCACGTGCCCGGCGGACTCACCGACGCACAGGCCGCCGCCCACCCGCACCTGCGCGAGTACGCCGCCTTCACCGTCGACCCCCGGGACCGCGACCGGATCACCGCCGCCACCCGCGCCCAGCTCGTCGCCACCCAGCGGGCCGCCAACGGCGCCCTGCTCGCCGCGACCGGCGTGCAGATCCCCGGCGTGCTCGACGACCTCTACGGCGACAAGGCGAAGCAGGCCCGCCTGGGCCCGGTCTTCGACCGGAAGGGCCGCCCGACGCTGTCCGTGTGGGCCCCCACCGCACGCCGGGTCTCCCTGGACCTGGACGGCCGCCGCGTCGCCATGCGCCGCGACGACACCAGCGGCGTGTGGAGCGTCACCGGCACCCCGGCGTGGAGCGGCAAGTCCTACCGCTACCAGGTGCAGGTCTGGGCGCCCACCGCCGGTGAAGTCGTCACCAACAAGGTCACCGACCCGTACTCGACCGCGCTCACCGCCGACTCCGCCCGCAGCCTCGTCACCGACCTGGACGACCCGCGGCTCGCCCCCAAGGGCTGGCGCACCCTCCGCAAACCGGCCCCCACGCCGCTGCGCGACGCCCAGATCCAGGAACTCCACGTCCGGGACTTCTCGATCGCCGACCGCACGGCGAAGCACACCGGCACGTACCTGGCCTTCACCGAGAAGCGGTCCGACGGCATGAAGCACCTGCGGGAACTGGCCGACGCCGGCACCTCGCACGTGCACCTGCTGCCGACCTACGACATCGCCACCACCCCCGAGCGCAAGCGGGACCAGGCCGTGTCCGGGTGCGACCTGGCCGCCCTGCCCCCGGCCTCACCCAAGCAGCAGGAGTGCGTGGGCGAGGTGCGCGACCGCGACGCCTACAACTGGGGGTACGACCCGCTGCACTACACCGTGCCGGAAGGCTCCTACGCCACCGACCCCGACGGCACCCGACGCACCACCGAGTACCGGCAGATGGTCCAGAGCCTCAACCAGGCCGGCCTGCGGGTCGTGCTGGACGTCGTCTACAACCACACCTACGCGGCAGGCCAGGACGACAAGTCCGTACTGGACCGCATCGTGCCCGGCTACTACCAGCGGCTGCTCGCCGACGGCAGCGTCGCCAGCTCCACCTGCTGCCCCAACACCGCACCCGAGCACACCATGATGGGCAAGCTGACGGTGGACTCCCTCGTCACCTGGGCCAAGCAGTACAAGGTCGACGGCTTCCGCTTCGACCTGATGGGCCACCACCCCAAGCAGAACATCCTCGACGTGCGCAAGGCACTGGACGCCCTCACCCTCAAGAAGGACGGCGTCGACGGCAAGAACATCGTGCTGTACGGCGAGGGCTGGAACTTCGGCGAGGTCGCCGACGACGCCCGCTTCGTCCAGGCCACCCAGAAGAACATGGCCGGCACCGGCATCGCGACGTTCTCCGACCGCGCCCGCGACGCCGTCCGCGGCGGCGGCCCGTTCGACGAGGACCCGGGTGTGCAGGGCTTCGCCTCCGGACTCCACACCGACCCCAACTCCTCGAAGGAGAACGGCTCCCCGGCCGAGCAGAAGGCCCGCCTGCTGCACTACCAGGACCTGCTGAAGGTCGGCCTGACCGGCAACCTCGCCGACTACACCTTCACCGACACCTCCGGCAAGCAGGTCAAGGGCTCCGAGGTCGACTACAACGGCGCCCCGGCTGGCTACGCCGACGCTCCCGGCGACGCCCTCGCCTACGCCGACGCACACGACAACGAGACGCTCTACGACGCGCTCGCCTTCAAACTGCCCGCCAAGACGTCGGCGGCCGACCGGTCCAGGATGCAGGTTCTGGCCATGGCCACCGCCGTGCTCTCCCAGGGGCCCTCGCTCAGCCAGGCCGGCAGCGACCTGCTGCGCTCCAAGTCCCTGGACCGCAACTCCTACAACTCCGGTGACTGGTTCAACACCATCAACTGGGACTGCCGGCAGGGCAACGGCTTCGGCCGGGGACTCCCGCCGGCCTGGGACAACCAGGACAAGTGGCCCTACGCCAAGCCGCTGCTCACCAACCCCGAACTGGCCCCCGGCTGCAAGGAGATCAAAGCCACCTCCGCCGCCTACCGGGACCTGCTGCGCGTCCGCACCAGCGAGAAGGTGTTCTCGCTGGACAGCCTGGACACGGTGCAGCAGCAGGTGTCCTTCCCGCTGTCGGGCAAGGACGAGACCCCGGGCGTCGTCACCATGCGCGCCGGTGACCTGGCGGTCGTCTTCAACGCCACCCCGGAGGCTCAGGAGCAGACGCTCGACCAGGCGGCGGGCAAGCGCTACGCGCTCCACCCGGCGCAGGCCAAGGGCTCCGACCCGGTGGTGCGGAAGGCGTCCTTCGACCGGCCGTCCGGCAGCTTCACCGTCCCCGCCCGGACCGTCGCGGTCTTCCAGGCCCGCTGACCCACCTGTCCAGCCCGCAGCACCGAAGCCCGCCGCCCCCGGAGCCCACAGTCCGGGGGCGGCGGGCGTTTCGTGTGTTCCGTCCCCTGCCCACCTGTCATTTATTACGCTGCGTAGTAGATCGAGCACGACGAGCATGAGTGACACAGCACGAGGGGGAGCGGTATGCCGCAGCGTCGCGTCATCACCGGCCGGAGTCAGGAACCACGTCAGCGGTTCGCGGAGGAGGTGCGCAGGCTGCGGGTGGCGAAGGGAGCGAGCCTGCGGCAGGTGGGTGAACGGCTGGGCTGGGACTGGTCGTTGTTCGGCAAGCTGGAGAAGGGCGAGACGCTGGGCAGCCCGGAGGTGGTCCAGGCGCTCGACACGTACTACGAGACGCCGGGCCTGCTGCTGGCCCTGTGGGAGCTGGCGGCCGGCGACCGCACCCAGTTCCGCGAGCGCTACCGCCGCTACATGGAGTTGGAGGCGGAGGCGTTGAGCCTGTGGCACTTCGCGGTGGGGGTGCTGCCGGGGCTGTTGCAGACGTCCGGGTACGCACGTGAGGTGCTGGCAGCTGGCGGCTTCAAGGGCAAGGAGCTGGACGAACAGGTCGAAGCGCGCATGAGCCGTCGGGAATTGCTGGAGGGCGATGACGCGCCACCTTTCCGGACGATCCTGTCCGAGGCAGTGCTGCGCACGCCGCTGCGAGAAGCGGGTGAGTGGCGGGAGCAATTGGGCTACCTGGTTCAGGTGGCGGACCGGCCAAACGCGACGCTGCAAGTACTGCCGCTGGTGGCCGGGCTGCACGGCCTGACCAATGCGACCGTGATGTTCCTGCGGCTGCCGGACGGTCGTACGGTGGCCTACACCGAGAACGGTTATCGAGGCGATCTTGTTGAACAGAACGCTCCTGTCGAGCGACTGCAGCGTGCGTACGATGCGATGCGCGACCTGGCGCTGTCCCCGGCCGAGTCGCGGAATTTCGTTCTGGCCATGATGGAGGAAGTAGCGTGCGACCTATCGACCTGAGCGCCGTCACCTGGCGCAAGAGCAGCTACAGCAACCAGGACGGAGGCGAGTGCGTGGAGGTCTGTGACGACTTCGCCGCCGTCGTCCCGGTTCGGGACAGCAAGGTGCCGCACGGTCCGGCGCTGGTGTTTCCGGTGGCCGGTTGGGCGGCGTTCGTCGCCGCTGCGGGCGCCGGACAGATGGGCGGCTGAACGCGGGAGAACGCTGGAGCGCCCGGACCGGCTCGCGAGGCGCCTGGGCGCCGGAACGCGTGGTCCGGAATCCGCCGGTGCGGGCGGGCGGGTCCGGCCACGCTTGAGCCATGAGCACGAACGACGTCACCACCGAAGCGGGCACCGGCATCCACGAGCAGACCGGCCCCGTCCCCGGGCCGGGCGAGGGAACCTCCGCGACGCCCCGCACTCTGCCCATCGCCCCGGCGGTCTGCGAGCAACTGCGCGTACGGGACGACGCCGGAGCCACCCGCCACGCCTTCACCGACCCGGAGGGCGGCGCGCCGCTGCGCTGCTGCCTGCGGCGCAGCGCGGCAGGCGA
>NZ_BAAHCA010000184.1:0-7013 GCF_054776295.1 Streptomyces sparsus | reverse complement strand
GACCGGCCGGCTGACCCGGCCCGCCGCCGGGCCGACGGCGTCCGGTCCGGTGCCGCCCGAACAGCTCCGGGGGCTGGCCGAACGGCACGAACGGGCCCTGGAACTTGGGCGTTCGGGACGCTGGACGGAGGCGGCCGAGCTGCATCGGGCGGTTGCCGCCGAGCGGCGCAGACTGCTCGGCGCCGACCACCCGGACACCCTCACCAGCCGCTGGGAGAACGGCTTCGCCCTGGCGCGGCTGGACCGGCCGGAGGAGGCGCTGCGGGAGCTGGAGCACGTCGCCGTCGGCCGGCTGCGCGTGCTGGGCGGTGACCACCCCGACACCCTGACGGCCCGCCAGGAGTGCGCTCTCGCGTTGGGACGCCTGGGCAGGCACGCCGAGGCCCATCAGGAGTACGCAGCGGTGCTGGCGGTCCGCGAGGCGGCCTCGGGCCCGGAGCATCCCGAGACGTTGCGCTGCCGGCACGACCTGGCGGTCAACCTGGGCCGCCTCGGGCGGGTGGAGGAGGCGCACCGGGCCACGTCCGAGGTGGCTGCCGCGAGGGCCGCGGTACTCGGCCCGGAACACCCCGAGACGCTCGCCAGCCGCCACGAACGGGGTTGCGCGCTCGGGCGGTTGGGGCGCTGGGCGGAGGCGCTCGACGTCTGCCGCCAGGTTGCCGAGGCGCGCAGCCGGGTGCTCGGTCCCGCGCACCCCGACACACTGGCGGCCCGTTACGAGACGGGCGTCGGGCTCGGCCGGCTCGGCCGCAGCGACGAGGCGCTGGAACTGTACCGGGAGTTGGTCCTGGTGCGCACCCGCACACTGGGGCCCGACGCCTCGGAGACGCTGCGGGCCCGGCACGGTTACGGCGTCAACCTGGTCCGACTGGGGCGGTGGGAGGAGGCGCTGGACGAGGCGGCCGACGTCTGCGCGATCCGGGAGCGGGTGCTGGGGCCCGAGCATCCCGACACGCTGGTCAGCCGCCGGGAGACGGCCGTCGCGCTCGGCTGGTTGGGGCGCCGGCACGACGCTCTTGAGGTGTACCGGCAGGTGACCAGGGCCAGGGAGCGTGTCCTGGGACCCGGCCACCCGGACTCCCTCACCAGCCGCGGCGACGAGGCGCACTGCCTGGAGCAGCTGCGGCTGACGGCCGGGGCCGTGGACCTCCACCGTCAGCTGTGACGGCCACCCGCAGGTGCGACGGCGCCCGACGGCGGCGGCCAGCGCCGGAGACGGCCAGCGCCGGAAGGCGGCGCCCCACTGCGGCGGGCCGCGGTACCGCTTCGTCCGGCAGCCGGCCGGGCACGTCAGACGGCTCCGGGACCTGGCACGGTACGCCGGATTCCGCCCGCTCCACGGGTGGCGCCCAACCGCACCCGACGGCGCTGAAGGTCGACCTCGGTGACCTTCACCGTGATCAGCTCGCCTTCAGCGACGAGCTGATCCGGGGTCCCGTCCGATGCGTCAGTCAGCTCCGAGAGGTGAAGGAGCCCCACGACGTCGGGAGCAAGCCGCACGAACACACCGAAGGGAACGATTCTGATGATCGGCCCGGTGAGAACGCGGCCGACCTGATCCGCGAATCGGATGAGTGGGTCCTCCAGCAGAGCCTTCAGCGAGAGCACGACCTGTCCGGAGCGCGTCTCGGTGGTGATCACCTCGGCGGTGATCCGCCGGCCGGCTTCGACTGCCTCGGAGGGGTGGTTGATCCAGCCCCACGTCAGGTCCGGCACGCGGATGAAGCCGGTGCGGAGCCCGTTCGGTTCGCCGTCGAGGTGAACGAAGACCCCGAAGTGGTGAACCTCGGCGACCGTCCCAGCGACGACCTGCCCTTCGTCGAGCGAGAGGAGGAAGGACCGCAGGGCCGGAATCTCACACGCCCTGGCGGAGAGGTGGAGCTCACCTTCGCGCCAGCGGCCGATCTCCTCGGCGTCGATCTCCTGGCCGACCTCGAACAGCTCGGAGGGATGCTCAACGCGACGCATCGACGCCTCATGCCCGGGAATCCGGCCGACCCCGGCTTTCTCCCCTCCGGCGTCTACGAGCTGCACCAGGACGTCCGCCCCGTCGAACCCGGTGACCTTCACCGTTCTCACCGCCCCCGGCCGGAGCTGGTCGGTCAAGGACGGCAGGCTGGGGTCAGGGACCGGCTCGGACATGCAGGGGAGCCTAGTCGGCAACGGTGGGACGGCTTCCGACTCCCGTGACCAGATCCCGACCAGCGGGTCAGGGCTCAGACGGCCGCCTGACCGGTTCGACGCCGGCGGTCGTGCGACGTCGTCGTCCGAGGACACCGGCGGCCACCGGCCAGGCATTCGGAGCCGGGGCCGTTGGGCGGCGCGACGGCCGCCCGCCCGGCGTCAGGTCAACTGCCGGCGTCCGAGGGCCGGATGCGCATGCCGGGTCGACGTGTGTGGACGGTGAGGTACGACAGGCCGAGCTCACCCGCGACGAGGCCGCGGGTGGAGCCGTGCGGCAACCAGGCCAGACTGCCCTGCCGCAGCGCCCGGGGACCCTCTGCTGACAGCAGGGTGCCGTCCCCCGCGACGACCAGCAGGAGCACGTCGAGATCGGGCTCGCAGTGGGTGTCGACCCGCCGGGCCGGCGGGATGTGGACGACGTTCGCGTCGAGTTGCCGTCCGGGCTCCGAGAGCCGCCACAGCGCGCCTGCCGGCGCCGGATCGAGCTCCGCGAGCGAGGAGGTGTCGCACACGACCCGGGCGGCGGGGGTGCCACCCGACGGGCCGTGGGAGCCGCTGTTCCGCGTTGTCATCAGTAACCACCGTTCGGTGTGCGTGGTCAACCGCGGGTGCGCGGGCCCGGAAGAGGGCCGACGTCCGTACGCGGCCCCGTCCGTGACGCACTCCACACGGGCGCGGGGCTTTTCGAATAGGAATCTAGCATGCGTATTTGTTAGCGTCCGGGCTGTGCGGCTGACGAAGTTCACCGACCTGGCGCTGCGTTCCGTGATGCGCCTCGCGGTCTCCGGGGATGACGAGCCTCTGACCACGCGTGAGGTGGCAGAGGCGATGAACGTGCCCTACACGCACGTGGCGAAGGCGATCACGCGCCTCCAGCGCATGGGTGTGGTCGACGCCAGGCGGGGTCGCGGTGGGGGGTTGACGCTCACCGGTCTCGGCCGGCGCGCCTCGGTCGGCTGGCTGGTGCGCGAACTCGAGGGTGAGGGTGAGGTCGTCGCCTGCGAGGACGATCCGCCGTGCCCGCTGCGCGACTCCTGCCGGCTGCGGCGGGCGCTGCGGGACGCCCAGGAGGCGTTCTACGCGACGCTCGACCCGCTGCACGTCGCCGACCTCGTGGCCTCACCCGCCGGACCGGTACTGGTCGGGCTGATCGGTCGTCCCTCGCAGTGACCCACTCGTGCACGCGAGCGGACCAACCGTCCCGTTGAACACGAAGATGGAATACCAATCCGTCCCACCCCGCCCTCCCGCCCGGGCCAGTACGTCAGCGGGTCGAACCAGCCGACGGCGCCCGGCAGATCCGCCAGTACAGCCTCTCCGCCGCGCCCGGCCACCCGCACTGGCGGATCACCGCCAGGCGGGTCCGCGACGGGGAGAACCCGGACCGCGAGGTCTCGTCCTGACTGCACGACCACACCCGGCCGGGCGACACACTCACCGTGTCCGCGCCCCTCGGCGACCTCCTCCTGCCGCCACGGCGTTCCGGCACCGGCGATCCGCTACGAGGTCTTCGGCCCCGACCTGTGGCTGGCTGACCGGTAGCGGAACCCCCCTCGGGGCGGAGGTACCCCCGCCCGCCCGGGCCCGCTCGCGGCCTGCCCGCGCCCGCTCGCGGGCGCGCCGAACGCACTCACCGCAGCACCACGGCACCCTTCCCGACCAGGGCCTCCACCACGGCCTCCACCTCGGGCGTCGGGGTGAGCGGATTCCAGCGCAGGTCGAGCTTCTCCAGCGCCGGGAGGTCCGGCAACCACGCCGGCAGCGTGCGCAGCGCGTTGCCGCGCAGGTCCACCCGGCGCAGCAGCGGCAGCCCGCGCAGCACGCCCGGCACCTCCGCCAACCGGTTGTCCCGCATCTCCAGCAGCCGCAGCTCACGCAGGGCCCCGACCCGCCCGGGCAGACCGGTCAGCCGGTTGCCGCCCAGCCACAACTCCCGCAGCGCCGGCAGTGCACCGACGCCCTCGGGTAGGCCCGCGAGCCCGCAACGCTGTGCCCGTAGCTCCACCAGACCCCGCATCCGGCCGATGCCCGCGGGGAGCTCCGCCAGCGGGTTGTCGCCGACGTTGAGGTAGGGCAGCGCGGTCAGCCGGGACAGCTCGTCGGGCAGCCCGCGCAACCGGTTGTCGTGCAGGTAGAGGCAGCGGTCCAGCCCGGTCAGCTCACCGAGTCGCGATGGCAGCTCCGACAGGAGGTTGTGTCCCAGGTCCAGGGTGTGCAGCCGGCTCAGTGAACCGATCCGGTCCGGCACGGAGACGAGCCGGTTGTCCGCGAGAATCAGCGCCCGCAGGCCGCTGTGGCGCCAGACCTCCTCGGGCACGCGGTCCAGCCCGGCCTGCCACAGATTCAGCGTGTCCGTCATAGGCTGTGATCATGGCAGGCGAACGTGATCTCAGGAAGCTGCTCAGCGGGATGCGGCCCGATCTCCACCCCGGGGCCTACGTCTTCGTCACGCTGCCCGGCGGTGAGCAGCCCGACGGGGTGAGTCCGGTGGTGACCGTCACCGAGGCCGAGGGGCTCACCCTGGTGCTGCGGCGCGAGGAAGCGGACGCCGCCGGGCTGCCCTACACCTTCACGGCGGGCTGGATCACCCTGCGGGTGCACTCGGCGCTGGAGGCGGTGGGGTTGACCGCGGCGGTGGCGACCGCACTCGCGGAGGCCGGCCTGAGCTGCAACGTGGTCGCCGGATTCCACCACGACCACCTGTTCGTCCCCTACGACCGGGCCTCCGTGGCCGTCGCCGTTCTGGAGGACCTGGCGGGTCGAACGGGCTGACGTTCCGCGTACCATGGCGGCATGTCCTTCCTCCGCCGCCGCAGTGCCGCCACGCCCGCCGGGCCGGACTTCGACGTCCTCGCGATGGACCCCGGCGACTGGCCCGGGAACCTCGGAGCCGGCCTGCTGCCCGCCCCCGACGGCAGCTGCCAGGGAGTGTTCCTGCGCTACGACCTCTTCGGCGGTCGTGGTCCCGCGATGGTCATCGGCAACCTGCCGGAGGGATCACCGGCCCGTGACACCGCCGATGGCGAGGTGCCCTTCGAGGTCGCACAGCTGCTGGCCGCGCTGGAGAACGACGAGCCCGTCACCGTCACCGGCAGCGAGGACAGCCCCGTCATGCACGACGGGAACCTGCTCATCGTGCGGCGCGTCAAGTGCTCCGAAAGCAGGATCTCCTGCGTGCAGTTCGACCGCAGCGACGGCGTGCTCGTGACGATCGCCAGCTGGGACCGGCCGATCACGGACGACCTCTACCAGCTGCTGAAGCCGCTGCCGGCCGAGTTGTTCCAGCAGTAGAAGCGCGGGCCGGTGCGGCGTGGTCGGCAGCCGGGCCCACTCAGCCGGCTCTACGGCACCACCCGGACGTCGGCGGCCCTGACGTAGGCGACGCGGTGGCCCAGCTGGATCTGGTGGTACCGCTCGCCCCGCACCACCGTGTGTTCGGCCGGGTCGAAGGTCCGCGCGGAGAGGTACTCGGACCGCGTCGTCAGTCCCAGGACGTAGCTCTGGCCCGCCCGCAGACGGTAGGGCAGCGGCGCGAGCTCCTGTTTCGGCACCCCCGCCGGGTAGTCGCCCGGCTGCGGGTACGCCCGCCCGTACACCGGCACCTCGTCCCGCCCTGCCGCCGCCGTCACCAGGCGGCCCGCGGCCGGCACGGCGGTCGGCCGGTCCGGCGGGTTGTGGAACCACGCCTTCGTGCCGAGGTACCAGATGGCCGTCCACGACCCGCGTCGCTCGGCCACCGCGTACTGCTGTCCGGTCGAGGCCCGGGCGCCGATGTCGTTGACACCCGCCGTCGACGGACTGCCGTCCGGCCGCAGACCGGCGTCGCGCACCAGCGGCGCGTCGCTGTCGGGGGCCGTGTGCAGCCTGACCGCCGACGAGCCGTGCGCCGGGCAGCGCGCGGAGGTCCCGTCGCAGCGGGTGTAGACAGGCCGGTGGGTGGCGTAGTCGGGGCGGATCGTCACGACGCCCGCCTCGGCCGGTTCCGCCGCTTCGGCGTCCGTCGGCGCGGAGTCGAAGGGGGCGCCCAGCAGCTCGAAGTAGTGCCGCCAGTCCCAGTACGGGCCGGGGTCGGTGTGCATGCCGCGGACGGCCGCCGGGGTGCCGCCGGGCACGTTGTCGTGCCCGATGACGTGCTGCCGGTCCAGCGGCACGTCGTAGCGCTTCGCCAGGTAGCGCACCAGCCGGGCCGACGCCCGGTACATCGCCTCGGTGTACCAGGCGTCGGGTGCGGTGAGGAACCCCTCGTGCTCCAGGCCGACGGACTTGCTGTTGACGTACCAGTTGCCGGCGTGCCACGCCACGTCCTTGGTCGGCACGTGCTGCGCGACATGGCCGTCGGACGATCTGAGCGTGTAGTGCCACGAGACCGAGCGGGGATCGCGCACCATGCTCAGCGCACCCTCCCAGTAGCCCTCCACGTCGTGCACCACCAGGTACTCGATCCGCTGCGAGGCGGGCCGGTCGCTGCGGTCGTGGTTGCCGTAGTCGGCGCTGCCGTCCGCCGCCTGGAACTCCGCGTAGGGCGCCGGAACCGACTCGCACGACACGTCCGGCGGGCATTCCACCCCCTGCCGTGACCCGCCCGGGGGGAGACGCAGCAGCTCCGGTCCGCTCCGGTCGGGCCGCAGCCCGGGACGTGCCGGAAGCACCACGTGCTGCCCGGCGTCCGTGGTGCGGCGCCGGCCGGAGCCCAACACGTCGAAGACCTCGTCGGCGAAGAACGCCGCCGCCCGGCGGTTGTCCCCACCCGGATAGCGGGCGACGGCGGCGTACCAGTCGGCCGGGTCCGCGCTCGCCGGCAGCCCCAGCCGGCGCTGGTGGTCGGCGAG
>NZ_BAAHCA010000183.1:0-7060 GCF_054776295.1 Streptomyces sparsus | reverse complement strand
GGTCGCCTGCGGCACGGGCGGCACGCTCGCCGGGCTCGCGGCTGGCGGCCCGCCGGCGCTCGGCTTCCCGGTGCTCAGGGGCGGCTTCCTCGACGCGGAGATCACCGCGCTGCAGACGGCGGCGTACGGCGGACGTCGGGGCGAGTGGCGGCTGGACGACCGCTTCCACTGCGGTGGTTACGCCCGCGGCACTCCCGAGCTGGAGCGGTTCGCCGCGGACTTCGCCCACCGGCACCCGCTCGTGCCGGACCGGATCTACGTGGCCAAGATGCTGCTCGGGGTCACCACGCTCGCCGAGGAGGGCGCCTTCCCTCCGGGCACCACGGTCGCCGCGGTGGTCACCGGTTAGCCTTTGACCATGATCCGAGCCGCCACCCCCGCCGACGTGCCCGTCATCGCGGGCATGATCCGCGAACTCGCGGAGTACGAGCGCGCGGTCGAGCACGCCAGGGCGAGTGAGCAGCAGTTGCACGACGCCCTGTTCGGGCCGCAGCCGGCGGTGTTCGCGCTGATCGCCGAGGACGACGGGGGCACTCCGGTGGGCTTCGCCTGCTGGTTCCGCAACTTCTCCACCTGGACCGGCACCCACGGCGTGTACCTGGAGGACCTCTACGTCCGTCCGGAGGCCCGCGGCGGTGGCCACGGGCGTGCGCTGCTCGCGGCACTCGCCGCGATCTGCGTGGAACGGGGCTATGAGCGCTTCGAGTGGTGGGTGCTGGACTGGAACAAGCCGTCGATCGACTTCTACGCCTCGCTGGGCGCGGAGCCGATGGACGAGTGGACGGTCTTCCGGATGAGCGGCGAGCCGCTGCGGGAGCTGGCCCGGAGGGCCGACGGCAACGCTCTGTGATACTGGCGGAATTGATGCACAAAAAGGCTAGCCACACACAGTACCCATGTGTTTACTATGGGTGACGTTCACGGTATGAGGTGGCGTGCTTCCGTCCAGGCGACAGCATGCCACGGATCACGATAGCGTCGCAGGCGAACCGTCTGCCACGCTGGACGGCTCCGCCCCCGCAACAAGGGGGCAGCCGGTCCGACTTTCGTGGCAGCTCAACCAGATTGTGCCACCTTGGAGGTGAGGGTGTCCCAGATCGTAGGTGGGGAGCAGGACTTCGTCGAGGTCCGGCTGCCCGCGGCGGGTGCCTATCTTTCGGTGCTGCGAACGGCCACGGCCGGTCTCGCGGCCCGCTTGGACTTCACCCTCGACGAGATCGAGGATCTGCGCATCGCGGTCGATGAGGCCTGCGCGATCCTGCTACAGCAAGCCGTGCCGGGCAGTGTGCTCAGCTGTGTCTTCAAGTTGGTCGGGGACTCACTGAGAGTGACGGTGTCCGCGCCGACTACAGATGGTCGCGCTCCCGAGCGTGACACGTTCGCCTGGACGGTGCTCTCCGCCCTTGCGGGAGAGGTCGACTCCGCAGTCGCTGAGGACCGCACGGTCAGCATCAGTCTGCACAAGAAGCGCGGCGCTGGTCCCGGGGCATCGTGACGGATGCCGAGGGGCCGGCACGGGACGAGGGGGCCGGTATGAACCACCTGGAGCACGACGCGCCGGTCGGCCGTCACGAGATGGCGGCGGACTCGGCGATCCCGGAGCAGCACGCTCGGCCGCACCCGGCCGACCCCAGCCAGCGAGTGGAGCAGCCGGAGCAGGCGGACCCCATGGAGCAGCACCAGCCAAGCCGGAACGGGCGGAACGGCCGGCACCCCGCGGACCCGCAGGACCGCAGTGGGGCGCGTGCCCTCTTCATCGAGCTCCGGGAACTCCCCGACGGCTCCCCGGAGCGGGCGGAGCTGCGCAACACCCTGGTGCGCATGCACCTGCCGCTCGTGGAACACCTCGCCCGCCGGTTCCGCAACCGCGGCGAGCCGCTGGACGACCTGACTCAGGTGGCCACCATCGGCCTGATCAAGTCGGTGGACCGCTTCGACCCCGAACGCGGGGTGGAGTTCTCCACGTACGCCACACCGACGGTCGTCGGTGAGATCAAACGTCACTTCAGGGACAAGGGCTGGGCGGTGCGCGTGCCGCGCCGGCTCCAGGAGCTGCGGCTGTCCCTCTCCACGGCGACGGCCGAGCTGTCCCAGCAGCACGGCCGGGCACCCACCGTGCACGAGTTGGCGGAGCGGTTGGCCATCTCCGACGAGGACGTCCTGGAGGGCCTGGAGTCGGCCAACGCCTACAGCACCCTGTCGCTGGACGTGCCGGACACCGACGACGAGTCGCCGGCCGTCGCCGACACCCTCGGCGCGGAGGACGACGCCCTGGAGGGGGTCGAGTACCGGGAGTCGCTGAAGCCGCTGCTGGAGGAGTTGCCGCCGCGGGAGAAGAAGATCCTGCTGCTGCGCTTCTTCGGCAACATGACCCAGTCCCAGATCGCGCAGGAGGTCGGCATCTCGCAGATGCACGTCTCCCGGCTGCTGGCCCGCACCCTGGCCCAGCTGCGCGACCGGCTGCTCATCGAGGAGTGACCCGGGTCGAGGAGTGACACGACTCGAGGGATGACGCGAAGGGCCGCGGGCGCTGACAGCCCCGCGGCCCCGTTTCCTCCCCGGCGGCATACCGACCCTCCGGCGCACCGACCGTCCGGCCAGGACGCGCGTCTCTCCTCCGCCGCGTCAGTCCGCCGGCCAGGTGTCAGTCCGGCTGCGGGGTGGCGCCGAGCGCGGCGTTGCTGCGCGGGTGGAACAGGCACACCAGCACGGTGATCGCCACGGCGGCCAGCGCGAGCCCGCCCGCCACCCAGAGACCCTCGCCGCTGCCCATCTGCCAGCCCACCGGGAGGGCGAGCAGCTGCACGAAGACGGCCGGGCTGCGGCTCCAGCGGCGGAGGTGCCACAGACCGCGGGCCGCCAGCAGCGGCAGCAGGGCCAGCAGCAGGGCGGTCACGGCGCCGGCGAGGGCCTGGGTGACGCTGTCGGGCCGGCTGCCCACCAGGAGCAGCACCAGCATCGCCGTGCCGCCGCCGGCCACCACAAGACCCTCCAGGGCCAGCAGCGCGGCGGCGAGCGTGATCCGCGTCGGTCGTTCGGCGGTGGCGGAGGTGACGGCCTCGCCGGTCCCAGGGTCCGTACTCACCCCGTCAGGGTAGCCGGGCCGCGCGGGCCGTCGACCGGGCCGGGGTTGGGCTGCGCAGGTCGGCGGTCTGTAATCTGCACTCCATGCGCGCACTCCTCGTGGTCAATCCCAAGGCAACCACCACCAGTGCGCGCACCCGGGACGTGCTCACCCACGCGCTCGCCAGCGATCTGAAGCTGGAGGTGGCCACCACCGAGTACCGGGGGCACGCCCGCGACCTCGCCCGGCAGGCCGCCGAGAACGGCGAGATCGAGCTGGTGATCGCGCTCGGCGGGGACGGCACCGTCAACGAGGTGGTCAACGGCCTGCTGCACCACGGCCCGGACGTAGAGGGGCTGCCCGGCCTCGCGGTGGTGCCCGGCGGGTCGACCAACGTCTTCGCCCGGGCGCTGGGGCTGCCCAACGACGTGGTCGAGGCCACCGGCGCCCTGCTGGACGCACTGGAGGCCGGCCGTACCCGCACGGTCGGTCTGGGCCGCGCGGCGGGCACACCGGACAGCGCGGACGCGGAGGTGCCGACGCGCTGGTTCACGTTCTGCGCCGGTTTCGGCTTCGACGCGGGAGTGGTCGGCCGGGTCGAACAGCAGCGGGAGCGCGGCAAACGTTCGACGCACGCGCTCTACGTCCGGCAGGTGCTGCGGCAGTTCGTCACGGAACCGCACCGCAGACAGGGCACCATCACGCTGGAGCGGCCGGGGGCGGCACCGGTGGAGGGGCTGGTGCTTTCCATAGTCTGCAATACGGCTCCCTGGACCTATCTGGGGAACCGTCCGGTGTACGCGGCTCCCGAGGCCTCCTTCGACACCGCGCTCGACCTGCTGGGACTCGCACGGCTCTCGCCCGCGGCGGTCACCCGTTACGGCACTCAGTTGTTGGCTTCCGGCCCAGGTCGGGGGCCTCACGGCAAGCACGCGATCACCCTGCACGACGAAACCGACTTCACCTTGCATTCGCAGGCTCCACTGCCGTTTCAGGTGGACGGTGACCACCTGGGACTGCGTTCCAGCGTGACCTTCACAGGCGTACGCCGTGCACTGCGTGTGATTGTGTAAGTCGAACGGCCGAAAGTCCTTATAGTCGAACGTTTAGACCAGCCTCCACCCACTAGAAGTACGGCTGTGAGCCAGGCGACACCAAGGAATCAAAAAAAACTTGCCAGAAGGGGTTGTATCCGTCGCCGAGGTTTGCGAGTCTCTTCATGGCGATCGGGACAGCCCTTCAGGTGGGCCCCTTGAGAGCCTGAATCCCCTCCACATCTCAGTGGGACCCTCATCACAGTTGCTGGGCACCCCCTTCCCTTGTGGTGGGATTCGTGAAAGCGTTCACATTCACAAGCAACACAGCCGCAATGCAATGCGTAGGAGATGGAGCAGCCATGGACTGGCGTCACAACGCCGTTTGCCGCGAAGAAGACCCCGAGCTCTTCTTCCCCATCGGCAACACCGGTCCTGCGCTGCTGCAGATCGAGGAAGCCAAGGCCGTCTGCCGCCGCTGCCCCGTCATGGAGCAGTGCCTGCAGTGGGCCCTGGAGTCCGGTCAGGACTCCGGTGTATGGGGTGGCCTCAGTGAGGACGAGCGCCGCGCGATGAAGCGCCGCGCCGCCCGCAACCGGGCGCGCAAGGCAACTGCCTGACGCCCAGCCCGGCCACCTGCTGTCCCGAGCCGCAGCGCGCAGATCCCCGGTGCGCCCGCACGACGTCAACCCCGAGCCCCGGCCCGTCACTTCGGTGAACGGTCCGGGGCTCGGTCGTGCCCGGGACCGGGCATCGACCGTCCCGGGTGCCCGCTACCGGCGGTCAGCGGGCACCGGCGGGTACGGGCAGGTCCAGCACCACCCGGGTGCCGTGCTCCGGAGCCGGCACCATGTCGAACGTGCCGCCCAACTCGCCCTCCACCAGGGTCCGGACGATCTGCAGGCCGAGGTTTCCGGCGGTCCGCGCGTCGAACCCCTCGGGCAGCCCCCGGCCGTTGTCCTGCACGCTCACCAGCAGCCGGGCCTCCTCACGGCCCGCTCCCCCGCCGCGCACCGCGCCGACCTCCACCGTGCCCCGCTCCCCGGGACCGAAGCCGTGCTCCAGGGCGTTCTGCAGCAGCTCGGTCAGGACCATCGACAGCGGAGTGGCGATCTCCGCGTCCAGGATGCCGAACCGTCCGGTGCGCCGCCCCGTCACCCGGCCCGGTGAGATCTCCGCGACCATCGCCAGCACCCGGTCGGCGATCTCGTCGAACTCGACCTTCTCGTCGAGGTTGTGGGACAGCGTCTCGTGCACGATCGCGATCGAGCCGACCCGCCGCACCGCCTCCTCCAGCGCCTCCCGCGCGCTGCTCTCCCCGGTCGCCCCGATGCGGCGGGCCTGGAGCCGCAGCAGGGCGGCGACGGTCTGGAGGTTGTTCTTCACCCGGTGGTGGATCTCCCGGATGGTGGCGTCCTTGGTGATCAGCTCCCGTTCCCGGCGGCGCAGTTCGGTGACGTCGCGGAGCAGCACCAGCGACCCGATGCGGGTGCCCTTCGGCTTCAGCGGGATGGCCCGCAACTGCACCACGCAGTCGTTGCCCTCGATCTCCGCCTCCCGCGGCGCCCAGCCACTGGCCAGCGTGACCAGCGACTCGTCCACCGCTCCGCGGGCGGGGGCCAGCTCCGCGGTGGCCTGTCCCAGGTGCATGCCCACCAGGTCGGCGGCCAGGCCGAGCCGGTGGTAGGCGGAGAGCGCGTTCGGGCTGGCGTACTGGACGTGCCCGTCCGCGTCGAGCCGGATCAGCCCGTCCCCCACCCGAGGGGAGGCGTCCATGTCCACCTGCTGGCCCTGGAACGGGAAGGCGCCGGCGGCGATCATCTGCGCCAGGTCGGAGGCGCTCTGCAGGTAGGTCAGCTCCAGGCGGCTGGGCGTGCGGACCGTCAGCAGGTTGGTGTTGCGGGCGATGACACCGAGCACCCGGCCCTCCCGGCGGACCGGGATGGACTCCACCCTGACCGGGACCTCCTCGCGCCACTCGGGATCGCCCTCTCGCACGATCCGGCCCTCGTCCAGCGCCGAGTCGAGCAGCGGCCGGCGGCCCCGCGGCACCAGGTGGCCGACCATGTCGTCCTGGTAGGAGGTCGGGCCGGTGTTGGGACGCATCTGCGCCACCGAGACGTAGCGGGCGCCGTCCCGGGTGGGCACCCACAGCACCAGGTCCGCGAAGGACAGGTCCGACAGCAGCTGCCACTCGGAGACCAGCAGGTGGAGCCACTCGAGGTCGGTTTCACCGAGCGCGGTGTGCTGGCGGACGAGATCGTTCATGGAGGGCACCCAGGGAGCCTAACCGGCACTCGGGTGACATCGTTGCGTCCGCCCTCTGTCCCTACCGGCTCTTGTGCGCAAGAATCGACGTCGAAGCCCCGGGACGGCGGCCCGTCCGTTCAAGCCCTGCACACCGTGAGGAACCGTGCACAGCGCGAACGGCCCCTCGCCGGACGTGGACAGATCACAGTGGTCTAGTCCACAATGGGGTGGAACTCCATACTTCTGCTCTCCCCGCACAGGAGGGCAGAACCGAGATCCACGGTGCTCTCTGCCCTGACTGCGCCCGGATCTCCGATCGCTCCGGGCTGCGGTGCCGGACGGGCTGAGGGTCCCGTCCAGGCGCCGCGGCCCGAAGTGCGTACCGGGCCCTCGCGACGATCCCGGCCAGCCCACCGCCCGCGGAACGCCCGCCCGAAGGCCGCCGCCGGAACCCGCCCGTCCGGTCGTTCCGCGCCCCGCTCCCCGCCTCCCCCGACGCGCAGGTCGCCGGCCGCCGGGCGTCCGCCGGATTCGACTCTCGAAGCGATGGAAGACTCACGCATTCACATGCCCGAATCTTTGGCAGGGCCCTCGCCCTGCCTTCCCGCACCGGTACCCGCCCCTCGGGCGGCGGACCCGCGCCGGTGCCCGTCCGGCCTGCGGCCCTCCCCTCCCGGGCGAGCAGCACGAAGCCCGGGGCCGCCCCCCGGTA
>NZ_BAAHCA010000182.1:0-7071 GCF_054776295.1 Streptomyces sparsus | reverse complement strand
CGGTCGCGGCTACCGGCGGCTCGCAGAGGGCCCCGGCTGGGCCCGCGTGCTGCGCTCGGAACTGGCCGAGCCGACCTCGGGCCGCGCCGACCGGCGCACGGTGCTCGCCTCGTTCGTCCAGTTCACCGACCTGCACGTGGTCGACGTGCAGCACCCGCTGCGGTACGAGTACCTGCGGGCGCAGACCACCAGCGCCTGGCGGCCCCAGGAGGCCCTGTCGGTGCACGGCACGGTCTCGCTGATCGAACGGGTCAACGCGCTGCGCGGCGGCCCGGCCACGGGTGCGCCCCTCGGCTTCGTGATGACCACCGGCGACAACACCGACAACAACTGCCGGGCCGAGCTGGACTGGTTCATGACCGTGATGAGCGGCGGCCGGGTCACACCGAACACGGGGGACCCCGGCCGCTACGAGGGGGTGCAGAACTCGGGTCTGCCGTTGTACTGGCACCCGGACGACCCACTGCGCGACAGCGACAAGAAGCTGGGCTTCCCCGAGCTGGACGGTTTCCTCACCGCCGCCCTGGGCCAGGTCAACAGCCCCGGCCTGAGAGTGCCGTGGTACTCCACGGTCGGCAACCACGACAGCCTGCCGGGTGGTTGCTACGCGGCGACCGACGGCCGGTTCGCGGAGATCGCCGTGGGCGACCGCAAGCTGATGGAGCTGCCGCAGTCGCAGGCCGCCACGCTGTGGCAGGCCGTCAAGCAGGGCCGCGACCCCCAGGGGCGGGCGTACCTCGACATGCTGGCCGCCCAGGCCCGCAAGACGCGGCCGGTCACCCCCGACCCGGCCAGGGCGCCGCTCTCCCGGGCGGACTACCTGCGGGCCCACCTCGACCCGGCCCACGAGGGGGCCGGACCGCTCGGACACGGGTACTCCGACGCCAACCTCACCGAGGACCGCCTCTACTACTCCTTCCGGATCAGCGACGACGTGGTGGGCATCAGCCTGGACACCACCCGGCGCGGCGGCCACTACAAGGGCACCATCGGAGCGGCTCAACTGCGGTGGCTGGAGGGCGAACTGAGGCGGCACCGCGACGACCGGGTGCTGGTCTTCAGCCACCACACCAGCAGCAGCACACCCGAGGGCGGTACCGAACTGGTGGCGCTGCTCCAGCGTCATCCGCAGGTGCTGGCCTGGATCAACGGGCACAGCCACCGCAACGCGATCTCACCGCGCGAGACGTTCTGGGAGATCTCCACCGCCTCGCACATCGACTTCCCGCAGCTCGCCCGGATCATCGAGGTCACCGACAACCGCGACGGAACCCTGTCGCTGTTCACCACGCTCGTCGAGTCGGCGGCACCGTCCCGCACCGACTTCGCGGACCTGTCGCAGACCGGGCTGGCCGCCCTCTACCGCGAGTTGGCCCACAACGCGCCCGGCGCCCGCACCACGCTGGCCGGCGCGCCCGGCGACCGCAACACCGAACTGGTCCTGCGCCGCCCCTGAGCCCGGCCCGACGCCGTCCCGCACGTGGCGCCCGCGCACGCGGCTGCCTCCCGAGGTGCGTCCCCGAATGCGCGGCTCACTGCGGCAGCACGACCAGGCGCGCCGCCGGGCCGCGCTCGTCCCACGTCATCAGAGCGGTGCGGACCACCGCGGCCTGCTGCTCCAGGCTGTCCCGCAGCTTCTCGGGCGTGACGTGGACGACGGTCACCCCGAGTCGCTCCAGGGTCTCCCGCTTCCGCACGCACTCCGCCCAGTGGGCCCCGGCGTCCGTGCCGTCCCCGTGCAGTCCGCGCGAGTCCAGCTCCAGGGCGACGCCGTGTTCTGGCCAGTACGCGTCGACGCCCCCGAGGTGGGGCCCCGTGGGCAGCCGCAGGTCGACGTGCCAGCACGGCTGCGGCAGGTGGTGGGCGCGGACCAGGTCGTAGAGCCGGCCCTCGGCCATCGCCCGGCCCTCCTCCAGCAGGCCGGCGACCGTCGTCACCACGTGCGGGCGGGACAGCAGCCGGGCCCGGCCCAGCTCCCGCACCACGGTCTGCGCCTCGCAGTGCCCGCCGCGCACCGCCTCGGTGAGCAGTCGCCGCACCAGGACCGGGTCGGTGATCCGGCCGACCGCGTCGGCCAGTGCCCGGGCCACCGGCGCCACCGGCAGACCGGTGACGATCTCCGGGCGCGGCACGGACTGGCTGCGCACCACCCGCGCCCACCCGGTGGAGCGCAGCCGGCGGGTGCGCGGCACCAGCAGGTCGATGTGCTCCTGCGCGGGCAGCGGGGGAGCGGACGTGAAGTGGTGGAGGGCGAGCGCGGCCAGCCCGGTGATCATGCCGGGGCCGCCCTGGGCGGGCAGCGGTCCTCGGTCCGCCCACAACAGCACCGCGTGCAGCCGCTCCTCGCTGGTCGCCGGACCGGACCGCAGCAGGCAGACCCCCGGCAGCGGCATCTGCCAGGGGCCTCCGGGACGGCAGCGCTCCTGCACCACGGCCGCGGTCACGCCCTGTCCACGCAGCTTGCGGGTGCTCACCACCTGCGGGCAGGTCTCGACGGTGACGCTGAGGGGGCGGGGGGAGAGCGGGGTGTTCTGAGTCATGATCCGACAATCCCCGCGCTCCGCCCCGCCGATGACCGCTGTTACGAGTTCGTCGACAAAACCGGACAAGGCCGCCCTAAAGTACGGACGTTCGAGTGCCGATCAGCAGCTCGCGGCGTCGCACCGCTGGGCCCGCAGCGCGCGGTCCAGGTCGTCCCTGGCCTCCAGCACCAGCCGCCGCAGCGAGGGCGCCGCCGTGGGGTGGTCGGCCAGCCAGTCGTCTGCGGCGGCCAGGGTCTCCGGGCTGCTCTGCAGTGCCGGGAACAGCCCGCGCACCACGGCCATGCCGATCTCGATGGACCGCTCGGCCCACAGCCGCTCGATCGCGGCGAAGTACTTCTCCGTGTAGGGCGCCTGGAGCTCCCGCTGACCCGGCTGGACGAAGCCCGAGATGGTCGCCTCGACCAGCGCGTTCGACAACCGGTCCGACTCCACCACCGCCGCCCACGCCTGGGCCTTGACCGCCGCGGACGGCCGCGCCGCCAGACACCTCACGTGGTGGCGGCGTCCGGACGCGGTGTCGTCACTGGCCAGTTCGGCACGGAGCACCTGCTCGTCGGCCAGGCCCTCGGCGGCCAGAGTGCCCAGGAACAGCCAGCGCAGTTCCTGGTCGACGTCGAGGCCGTCGATCCCGACGGAACCGGCCAGCAGGTCCCGCAGCAGCTGGAGGTGCTCGCCGCTGCTCGCCACCGAGGCGAAGAACCGGGCCCAGGCCAGCTGGTGGCCGCTGCCGGGCGGCGCCTGGCGCAGCAGCCCGAGCGCGCCGTCGGCGAGCTGCCGGCCGGCGGCGTCGCGGTGCTCCGGCGCGGTGTAGTGGGTGAGGGCGGCGAGCGACCAGGCGTGCAGCATCTGGAGCACACCGATGTCGCTCTCCCGGTCGGCGAAGCGCAGCAGCAGGGTGAGGAACTCCCGGGCGGGCATCAGCCCGTCCCGGGTGAGGTTCCACAGCGCCGACCAGCACAGCGCCCGCGCCAGCGGGTCGTCGAGCGCGCCGAGGTCCTCGCGCAGGGTGGCGAGCGAGACGTCGTCGAGCCGGGTCTTGCAGTAGGTCAGGTCCTCGTCGTTGACGAGCACCAGCTCGGGCCGTTCGGCACCGACCAGCTCGTCCACGTCGGTGCGGGCTCCGGCGACGTCCACCTCGGCGCGCGCGTAGCGGGCCAGCGTGCCGTCGGGGGTGCGCCGGTACAGGCCGACGGCGACGCGGTGCGGGCGCAGCACGGGGTGCGCGGCCGGCGCCTCCTGGAGCACCGCCAGCTCGGTGACCCGGCCGTCGGCACCGCAGGTCAGCCGCGGGGTGAGGGTGTTGACGCCGGCCGTCTGCAACCAGGCCTCCGACCACCGGGCCATGTCCCGCCCGGAGGTCTCCGCCAGCACCGAGAGCAGGTCGCCGAGCCGGGTGTTGCCGAAGGCGTGCCGCTTGAAGTATCGCCGGGCGCCCTCCAGGAAGGCGTCCCGGCCGACGTACGCCACCAGTTGCTTGAGCACCGAGGCGCCCTTGGCGTAGGTGATGCCGTCGAAGTTGAGCTTGGCGTCCTCCAGGTCGTGGATGTCCGCGGTGACCGGATGGGTGGACGGCAGCTGGTCGGCCCGGTAGGCCCACGCCTTGCGGCGGTTGGCGAACGTCACCCAGCCGTTGCTGAACCGGGTCGCCTCCACGAGCGACAGCGCCCCCATGAAGTCGGCGAAGGACTCCTTGAGCCACAGGTCGTCCCACCACTCCATGGTGACCAGGTCACCGAACCACATGTGGGCCATCTCGTGGAGGATGACGTTGGCCCGGCCCTCGTAGGACGCCTCGGTGACCCGGCCGCGGAAGACGAACTCCTCCCGGAAGGTGACGCACCCCGGGTTCTCCATCGCTCCGATGTTGTACTCCGGCACGAAGGCCTGGTCGTACTTGCCGAAGGGGTACGGGTAGTCGAAGTGGTCGTGGAAGAAGTCCAGGCCCTGCTTGGTGACGAGGAAGATGTCGTCGGGGTCGAAGTGCCGGGCCAGCCCCTTGCGGCAGAGCGCGCCGAGCGGGATCTCCAGTTCCGTGCCGTCGGCGAGCGTGCGCCGGTAGACGTCCTCGACGTGGTGGTAGGGACCGGCGACGACGGCGGTGATGTACGTGGAGATCGGCAGGGTGCGTGCGAACCGCCACACGCCGGCGCCGTCGGCGAGCTGTTCGGGTTCGCCGGCCCGGGTGCCGTTGCTGAGCACCGTCCAGTGGGCGGGCGCGGTGACGCGCACGTCGAACGGCGCCTTGAGGTCGGGCTGCTCGAAACAGGCGAACACCCGGCGCGCGTCGGCGGGTTCGTACTGCGTGTAGAGGTAGGTCTCCCCGTCCTCCGGGTCGACGAAGTGGTGCAGGCCCTCCCCGGTGCGGCTGTAGGCGCAGCGGGCGTCGACGACCAGCTCGTTGTCGGCGGCGGGGGAGTCGAGCTGGATGCGGGTGCCGTCGAAGACCTTCTCCACGTTCAGCGACTCGCCGTTGAGCGTCACCGAGTGCACGTGCGGGGCGACGAGGTCGACGAAGACCGGCGTGCCGGGGACGAGGCAGCGGAACCGGATGGTGGTCGTCGAGCGGAAGGTGCGCGGCCCCTCGGCCGGCGGGGGCGCGACCGCTGAGCGGACGTCGAGCGCCACCTCGTACCCGTCGACGACGAGCAGCCGGGCCCGCTCCCGGGCCTCGTCACGGGTCAGGTTGTCTCCGGGCACAGCCGACTCCCTCATCACTCGTCTCGCATATCGAACACCGGGGGTCAGCATGTCATGGCGCTCGCAGCCCGGGCAGTGGGGAATGTTCCGCGCCGGTGAGGCGTTCCCGGCTCCGTACTCATCTGTCCCGTGCGTTTCGAGGAGAGCCCGTGCCCGAAAAGACTCCGGCCGACTTCTGGTTCGACCCCCTGTGCCCCTGGGCGTGGATGACCTCGCGCTGGATGCTGGAGGTGGAGAAGGTCCGGCCCGTCGAGGTCCGCTGGCACGTGATGAGCCTCGCGGTGCTCAACGAGGACAAGCTCGACGAGCTCCCGGAGGGGTACCGCGAGATGCTGCGGACCGCCTGGGGGCCGGTGCGGGTGTGCGTTGCCGCCGAGGAGAAGTACGGCCGCGAGGTGCTCGGCCGCCTCTACACCGAGCTGGGCACCCGCGCGCACCCGCAGGGCCAGCCGCTCGACCGGGAGACCATCCGCGCCGCCCTGGCCGCCGCGGACCTCGACGTCTCGCTGGTCGACGCGATGGAGAGCACCGATCACGACGAGGCACTGCGCACCTCGCACCGCGAGGGCATCGAGCTGGTCGGCCAGGACGTCGGCACGCCGGTCATCGCGGTGCCCGGCGCCGACGGCGAGCAGATCGCCTTCTTCGGCCCCGTGGTGACGCCCGCCCCGAAGGGGGAGGCCGCCGGCCGGCTGTGGGACGGCACGCTGCTGGTGGCATCCACCCCCGGCTTCTTCGAGATCAAGCGCACCAGGGACGCCGACCCGGACTTCAGCTGACCGCGTCCGGGCCCGACCCGGGCCCGGTGGCGGTGCCGCGCTCGGTGCGGCGCGGGCGCGCCACGCAGAAGGGCCCCGTCGGGAGTCACGTCCTCCCGGCGGGGCCCTTCCTCCCAGCTCCCCTGCCCGGTGAGCGGTGAGAAGACGATCACGAGGGCAGGAGGTTCGCGGTGACGCTCAGGGCGCCAGCAGCAGGTTGTTCGCGCGCTCCTTGGCGGCCGTGTAACGTGCCGCGACGTCCTGCCAGTTGACGACCCGCCACATTGCCTCGACGAAGTCGACCTTCTGGTTCCGGTACTGGAGGTAGAAGGCGTGCTCCCAGGCGTCGAACACCAGGATCGGCACCGAGCCCTGGCCCACGTTGCCCTGGTGGTCGTACACCTGCTCGACGATCAGCCGGCCGCTGACCGGCTCGTAGGCGAGCACGCCCCAGCCCGAGCCCTGGGTGGTGGCGGACGCCTTGGAGAGCTGCGCCTTGAACTTGGCGAAGGAGCCGAACGACTCGGCGATGGCGTCCGCCAGTTCACCCGTGCCGTCCGTCTCCAGCGGCTCGCCGCCGCCGTCACCGGTCATGTTCTGCCAGTAGATCGAGTGCAGGATGTGCCCGGAGAGGTGGAAGGCCAGGTTCTTCTCCAGGCCGTTGATGGAGCCCCAGGCGTCCTTGTCGCGGGCCTCGGCCAGCTGCTCCAGGGTGTCGTTCGCGCCCTTCACGTAGGCCGCGTGGTGCTTGTCGTGGTGCAGCTCGATGATCTCACCGCTGATCACCGGCTCGAGTGAGGAGTAGTCGTACGGGAGTTCCGGCAACGAGTAGATGGCCATGCGCTTGTTCCCCTCCGAACGTTATTGCACATCGCTTGCAAGTAGACGCTATCAGCAACAAGACCGGAGGGTGGGCGAGCCCCGCGTGGTGTGCGCCGATCGCCGCTCCGAGGTGGGGCGGCGGTGTGCGGTGCGGGAGCAGCGGCGCGGAAACAGGTGCGCGGGGCCGCGACCGGTCCCCTGTTCCGGTCGCGGCCCCGCGTGTCCTGGAGCGGGTCGCCGTGCTCAGCAGC
>NZ_BAAHCA010000181.1:0-7110 GCF_054776295.1 Streptomyces sparsus | reverse complement strand
GCAGGGCCTCGCCGGGCCCTGCCGGACCGGAATCAGGCCTTCTGGCGGCGGCGCACGGCGGAGACGGCCCGCTCGGCCTCCCGCCGGTCCTGCTTCTCCCGCAGCGTCTGCCGCTTGTCGTACTCCCGCTTGCCCCGGGCCAGGGCGATCTCCACCTTGGCCTTGCCGTCCCTGAAGTACAGCTGGAGCGGCACGAGCGTCAGACCGCTCTCCTGGAGCTTGCCGACGAGCTTGTCGATCTCCATCCGGTGCATCAGCAGCTTGCGCTTGCGCCGCGCGCTGTGATTCGTCCAGGTGCCCTGGCTGTACTCCGGGATGTGCACGTTGTGCAGCCACACCTCACCCCCGTCGACCTGGCCGAAGCCGTCGACCAGGGACGCCCGCCCCTGGCGCAGCGACTTCACCTCCGTGCCGGTGAGGACCAGCCCGCATTCCCAGGTGTCGAGGATCAGGTAGTCGTGCCGCGCCTTCTTGTGCTGCGCGATGAGTTTGCGACCTGTCTCTTTAGCCATAGCCGGGCCATTGTTCCTCACCCCCGGCGTGCGAGGCCACTCAATACCGTTCGGGCCTTGTCCTCGGTGCGCTGACCGGCCCGCGACTCGACGTCGGGCGTCAGCCCCTCGCCGTCCAGATCGCGCCCGGCAGGCGTCGCGTAGTGCCCCACGGTGAGTTCGGCGACCGAGCCGTCCGGCTGCTCCAGCGGTATCTGCACCGAGCCCTTGCCGAAGGTGCGCGACCCCACCACCACCGCGCGCCCGCGGTCCTGCAACGCGCCCGCGAGCAGTTCCGCCGCGCTCATCGTGCCGCCGTCGACGAGCACCACGAGCGGCACGTCGGGGCTGCCGCCGGCGTCGGCGTACAGCGCGCGCTGCTCCCCGCTGTCGTCGTAGGTGGCCACCAGCCCGCCGTCCAGGAAGGCGGAGGCGACGGCGGTGGCCTCGTGCAGCAGACCCCCGGAGTTGCCCCGCAGGTCGAGCAGGACGCCGCTGCCGGCGGGCAGGTCCCGCAGGGCCTGCTGCACGCGCTCGCCGGAGCCCTTGGTGAAGGACTCGACGCGCACCCGTACCGCGTCCCGGCCGAGCGTCCTGACCGTCACCGACTCGGTGTCCAGCAGCGCCCGTTCGAGCCGCTCGTCCCAGTCGCGGCCGTCCCTGCCGAGACCGACCACGACGGGCGCGCCGTCCGCCGTGCCGGCGTCCTGGCCGTCGCCGCCGCGCAGCCGGGCCACCACCTCGGTGACCGGCAGGTCCGACACCGGAGCGCCGTCCACCGTGCGCAGCCGGTCACCGGTCCGTACGCCGGCCTCGTCGGCGGGGCTGCCCGGAGTGACCCGGGCCACCTCCACCCGCCCGTCCGCGGCGGCCCGCACCGCGATGCCGACACCGACGTAACTGCCGTCCAGCGCCTGCTGCAAGCCCTCGAACTCGCGGGCCGTGTAGGCGGCGGACCAGCGGTCGCCGCTGCGGCTGACCAGCCGGTGCGCGTCGCCGACGTGCGCCTCGCCGACCACGCGGGGGCTTATCGGCACGCCCTCCGGCCCCTGGCCGGCCTGCGCGTCGTCACCTGTCCAGGAACCGGCGGTGAAGCCGGTCACCAGCACGCCGGCGAACACCAGCGTCAGGGCCGCCCCTCGGCGGAAGCGGTGCGGCTGGACGAACATCCACGGACCCGACATGTTGCGGAGTCTAGGACAGACGGGGGCGGCGTTGGGAAGCTTGCCCGAGGGGCGCCCGCGTCGTTTATCACACCCGGATCACACCTTCAGGTACTTGCGCAGCGCGACGAAAGCAGCAACGGCGGGCATCAGCACGCCCACTGCGAGGATCAGTGGCAGCACCTTGACCACCGAATCCCAACCGATGAACTGGATCAGCGGGATGCGGTCCGACAGCCAGTTGTCCACCAGGAAGTACTTGCCGCTGAACAGCAACAGGCAGGCCATCGCCGCCCCGAGCAGCCCCGCGATGGCCGCCTCCAGGATGAACGGCATCTGGATGTAGAAACTGGACGAGCCCACCAGCCGCATGATCCCGGTCTCCCTGCGCCTGCTGAACGCCGACACCCGGACGGTGTTGACGATCAGCAGCAGCGCGACCACCAGCATCAGCGCCATGATGAACAGGGCGGCCAGGTTCATGCCGTTCAGCAGGTTGAACAGGTTCTCCAGCAGACTTCGCTGGTCCTGGACCTCCTGGATGCCCGCCCGCCCGCCGAACGCCGTCTGGATCACGTCGTACTTGGTCGGATCGGTGAGCTTGACCCGGTAGGACTCCTGCATCTGGTCCGGCGTCAGCGAGGACGCCAGCGGGGAGTCCTTGAACTGCTCCTTGTAGTGCTTGTACGCCTCGTCGCTCGACTCGTAGAAGACGGTGTCGACGACCTTGAGCTTCTCCAGGTCGGCCTTGATCTCGCGCTTCTGCTGCCCGGTCACCGCGCCCTTGGCGCACTGCGGGTCGGTCTCGGCGTCGTTCTTGTTGCACAGGTAGATCGAGACCTGGACCTTGTCGTACCAGAAGCCCTTCATCGAGTTGACCTGCTCCCGGGCGAGGAGCGCACCACCGAGCAGCGCCAGCGAGATCGCCACCGAGACGATCACCGCGAAGGTCATCGTGAGATTGCGGCGGAGACCGACGCCGATCTCCGACAGAACGAACTGGGCGCGCATGGCGTCCTTTCAGTGCTGGTAGCCGTAGACGCCGCGCGACTGGTCGCGCACGAGACGGCCCTTTTCGAGTTCGATCACTCGCTTGCGCATCTGGTCGACGATCTGCTGGTCGTGCGTCGCCATCACGACCGTCGTCCCGGTCCGGTTGATGCGGTCGAGCAGTTTCATGATGCCCACGGAGGTCTGCGGGTCCAGGTTGCCGGTCGGTTCGTCGGCGATCAGCAGCAGCGGCCGGTTGACGAACGCCCGGGCGATCGCCACCCGCTGCTGCTCACCGCCGGACAGCTCACCCGGCATCCGGTCCTCCTTGCCGCCGAGCCCGACCAGGTCGAGCACCTCGGGCACGGTCTTGCGGATCTGCCCGCGGGACTTGCCGATGACCTCCAGCGCGAACGCGACGTTCTCCCCCACGGTCTTGCTCGGCAGCAGCCGGAAGTCCTGGAAGACGGTGCCCAACTGGCGGCGCATCTGCGGCACCTTCCAGTTGGACAGCCGGTTGAGGTCCTTGCCCAGCACGTGCACCTGGCCGTGTGAGGCCCGCTCCTCGCGCAGCACCAACCGCAGGAACGTGGACTTGCCGGAGCCGGAGGAGCCCACCAGGAAGACGAACTCACCGCGCTCGATCTCCAGCGAGACGTCGCGGAGCGCGGGGCCGGTCTGCTTGGGATAGCTCTTGGAGACGTTGTCGAAGCGAATCACTGATTTACACCACGTCGACCTGGGTAGGGGCATCGGCAGCCGCTGAACGGCTGGCCGTCGGTGCAGCGACCCTACGCGAAGCGGAGTGGGGCCCGCAGACGGCCTGGAGCTTTTGGGATTTTGCCCCAAGGACAGACCCCCGCAAAAGCACCACCTTCCGCACGCCTCTGCGTTCCGCGCCGAATGCTGGCACAGTGGAGACGAGGACCATTGGGGAATGTTTCACCCCCCGGTGGCGTTGGCGCAGGGTAAGGAGGAGTTCGCATGACATGCGACCGACTGGTGTGCGCCAACTGCGCGGGTCCCGTGAGTGAGGCCCGCTGCTCCGTCTGCCGCGCCGAGCGCGCCCGTCAGCACCGCGAGCAGGACGGCCCGCTGGCCGGGCTGACCCCCACCGCGCTGGTGATGCTGCTGCTGACTCTCCTGGCCGTGGCACTGCTGGCCCGCCAGGCCGCCGCCTTCTGAGCGGCCCCCTCGACCGTAACGCCGCATAGGGCCCGGACACGCACCGTGTCCGGGCCCTACGTGTGCCGGGTGCCGGTCACCGGTCACCCCTGGTGACCGGTGACCGCGGGTACACCGGGCGCCACGGCCCGGCGTGCCCGGCGCCGTGTCCCCTCACCTGACGGGGCCGAGCGCGCGAGCAGAGCGACGTCAGGCAGCCGCCGCGCCGCCGTCACGATTGAGGAGCCGCGGCAGCATGCGGAAGCCGACACCGCCGGCGATCATCGTCGCGGCGCCGACCAGCAGGAACGTGGTCTCCGCCGCACCGGTCTCGGCCAGCTGCTCCTGCGGGGCGTTGCCCGTCGCGGCCGGCTTCTCCGGGGTGCTGATCTGCTCCTTGCCCGCGCCGTTCGGCGTGGTGCCGGACTCACCGGAACCGCCGGTGGTGTCCGGGTCCAGACCGCCGGTGGAACCGCCGTCGCCGCCACCGGAGGTGGAGCCCCCGCCGTTGCCGCCGCCGTTGTCACCGCCGCCGGTGCTGCCGCCGGTGCCGGTGCCGCTGCCGCCACCGGTGGAGCCGCCGTTGCCGCCGGTGCTGCCACCGGTGTTCTCACCCGGGTCGGGGTCGGTCGGGCCCGGGTCAGTCGGGTCCGGGTCCGTGGGGCCCGGGTCCGTCGGGTCCGGGTCCGTCGGTGTCGGGTCGGTCGGGTTGTCCGGGTCCGTCGGGTCCGTGGGGTCCGTCGGGTCATCCACTTCGTCGTTCGCGCCCACGGTCCCGACCCCGCCGATGTCCACGGCCTGCGCCACGCCTGCCGCGGTCAGCGACACACCGGCTGCGAACACCGCGCCGGCCGCGATCCGCGCGATGCGCACCCGCGTCTTGGAATTGGTCACTACCAACTACCCCCAGTAGTCTCATGGTTGATGGAGCAGCTGCGCCGGTCTCGGATCGTCGGCGGGATGAGGTCACGGGGCCCTGGCGTCACCTCGGTGACCGGACCCCCGGTCGGCCCCCCGGGACGCACGTTCCTGCACACGTCTGCCGAGCTGACACCCTTCCCACTTTTCCCAACAGCGTCAAGCCAGGTCAGGGTGAAATGTCCTCAGTGGCCGGTCACTTGCTCACCCGTGCGGTCGACTGTGACCTAGTACACAACCGAACCCGAGTCGTCGTCAGTCACGCCGGAGCCAGTCCCGCTCCCGCGCGATGACGAGCGCCTCGATCTGGGTACGGGCGTCGAGCTTGCGCAGCACGGCACTGAGGTGGTTGCGGACCGTGCCCACGGTGAGGCTCAACTCGCGGGCGATGTCCGTCGGGTGGCGTCCGTCGGCGATCCGCCGCAGCACATCGGCCTCCCGTGCGCTGAGTGGACTGCGCCCCACCTCGGCGGCCGCGCCCAGCAGTTCGGGCGCCACCACCAACCCACCGCGCGCCACTTCGCGTACCGCGTCCAGCAGTTCGGCGACCGACAGCCCGGTGTGCACCAGCCCCGCGGCGCCCGCCGCCAAGGCGCTGCGGACCAACCCCGGGTAGGGCTGCTCGGCCAGCACCAGGGAACGGCAGCCGGGAACCGCACACCGCAGCTCCGTCACCGCCCCCACGCCGTCCAGGTCCGGGAGAGACGCGCCCAGCACCGCCACGTCGGGACCGACCCGGCGTGCCGTCGGCGCCACCTCTCCCCCGGTGGCCACCTCGGCGACCACCTGGAGATCGGGTTCCCGATCGAGAGCCGCCACGAGCAGCTCACGCACCATTCGCTCGTCGCCGGCCACCAGCACCCTGGTCACACGTTCTCCCTCCACCGCGGAATCCCGCACACCACTCAGGCAGATCACCCACGAGGGCGAAGGGTTGTGCACCGTACGCACCGGAAAGGTAACGAAGCGTGCCCCGGGGCTATCGCCGGGTGCTATCGCCCCGCCCACGGCGACGGGCCCGGTGGCCCGCCCCGCAGGGCGGGCCACCGGGCCCGTTCGTGGTGCGTGCGCGGCGTGCGGACCGCGGGAGTGCGCGGTGCTCGCCAGCGGTGAGGAGCGTCAGCTCGCGGCCTGGTCCTGCTGCTTGCGCCAGCGGATACCGGCCTCCAGGAAGCCGTCGATGTCACCGTCCAGCACGGCCTGCGGGTTGCCGACCTCGTGCTCGGTACGCAGGTCCTTGACCATCTGGTACGGCTGGAGGACGTAGGAACGCATCTGGTTGCCCCAGGAGTTGCCGCCCTCGCCCTTCAGCGCGTCCATCTTGGCCTGCTCCTCCGCCTTGCGGTGGGCCAGCAGTCGGGACTGGAGCACCCGCAGTGCGGCGGCGCGGTTCTGGATCTGCGACTTCTCGTTCTGGCAGGAGACGACGATGCCGGTCGGCAGGTGCGTCATGCGGACCGCGGAGTCGGTGGTGTTGACCGACTGGCCGCCCGGGCCGGAGGAGCGGAAGACGTCGATCCGCAGCTCGTTCTCCGGGATGTCGATGTGGTCGGTCTGCTCCACGACGGGCAGCACCTCGACACCGGCGAAGGAGGTCTGGCGGCGGCCCTGGTTGTCGAACGGCGAGATGCGCACCATGCGGTGCGTGCCCTGCTCGACGGAGAGCGTGCCGTAGGCGTAGGGGGCCTTCACCGCGAAGGTGGTCGACTTGATGCCCGCCTCCTCCGCGTACGAGGTGTCGAGCACCTCGGTGGGGTAACCGCGGCGCTCGGCCCAGCGCAGGTACATGCGCTGGAGCTGCTCGGCGAAGTCGGCGGCGTCCACGCCGCCCGCCTCGGCCCGCACGCTGACCATCGCCTCACGCTGGTCGTACTCACCGGACAGCAGGGTGCGGACCTCGAGCTCGTCGACCGACTTCTGCACGGACGCCAGCTCCGCCTCGGCCTCGGCACGGGCGTCGGCGTCGTTCTCCCCCTCGGCCAGCTCGAAGAGCACGCCGAGGTCGTCGATCCGGCTGTGCAGCTCCTCGATCTTGCGCAGCTGGCCCTGGAGGAACGAGAGCCTGCTCGTCACCTTCTGGGCGTTGTCGGGATCGTCCCAGAGCGAGGGCGACGCCGCGTGCTCCTCGAGCACGGCGATGTCGGCCCTCAGCTTGTCGAGGTCGAGTACGGCCTCGATCGACTCCATGGTGGAGGAGAGGGACTTCAGTGCTTCGGATACATCGAGGACTGCCACGGCTCCAGCCTACCGGCTGACCCGGCCGGGCCCGCCAGGGTCACGGCGTCGAGTTGTCCACGGGCGGCGGAGGCTCCTGCGGGCCCGAGTCGGCGGGGCCGAAGGCGAGCCAGCCGCCGACCCCCAGCGCGGCGGCGGCAGCCGTCGCG
>NZ_BAAHCA010000180.1:0-7113 GCF_054776295.1 Streptomyces sparsus | reverse complement strand
GCCCCCGCCCGTGCCGAGTTCGGTGACAACCGGGGCATGCACGGTGCCGCCTCCGGCGGCGAGTGGCAGGCGTCGCCCAACGACGAACGCTGGCGCCGCGCGGAACGGCTCAAGCAGCCTGCCGCGGGCGGCGTCACCACCTCCGGCCTGCCCCGGCGGGTCCCGCGTGCGAACCTGGTCGCGGGGACCGCTCAGCAGCAGTCGGCCGCACCGAGCGGTCCGCAGGTCTCGCGCGCCCCCAGTGACGTGCGCGGCCGGTTGACCAATCTCCGCCGGGGCATTCAGCAGGGCCGCCAGGCCGGCGGTGCCCCCGGCAGCAACGAACGGGGTTTCGACCCCACCTACCAGCAGGAGCGTTAGTTGAGTCCGATGAGCCAGGCGGCGCAGAATCTGAACTGGTTGATCACCAACTTTGTGGAGAACACCCCGGGGGTGTCGCACACGGTGGTGGTTTCCGCCGACGGCCTTCTTCTGGCGATGTCGGAGGGTTTTCCGCGTGATCGTGCTGATCAGTTGGCGGCGGTTGCGTCGGGGTTGACTTCGTTGACGCAGGGGGCTTCGCGGATTTTTGAGGGTGGTGCGGTGAACCAGACGGTGGTGGAGATGGAGCGTGGGTTCCTTTTCATCATGTCGGTGTCGGATGGTTCGTCGTTGGCGGTGCTGGCGCATCCGGAGGCCGACATCGGTCTGGTCGGGTACGAGATGGCACTGCTCGTCGACCGCGCCGGCACCGTACTCACCCCGGAACTCCGTTCCGAGTTGCAGGGCAGCCTGCTGAACTGATCCAGCTCCCCCCACATGAGCATTCCCGTCCGCAGCATCGCCGACCTCATGCCTCGTCCGGAGGAGCCATGACCACGCCGCCCGCCTCGCCCAATCCGTACGGCGCGTCGCATCATCACGCGTCGTACGACGACGGCGAAGGCGACCAGCCGCTGGTGCGCCCGTACGCCATGACCGGCGGCCGAACCAGGCCGCGCTACCAACTCGCCATAGAGGCGCTGGTCAGCACCAGCGCCGACCCGGGACAGCTGCAGGGGCTGCTGCCAGAACACCAGCGGATCTGCCACCTGTGCCGCGAGGTCAAGTCGGTCGCCGAGGTTTCCGCCCTGCTGGCGATACCGCTGGGAGTGGCCCGGATTCTCGTAGCCGACCTCGCCGAGGCCGGCATGGTGGCGATCCACCAGCCCGGCGGCAGCAGCGAGCCCGGCGGTGCGCCAGACGTGACACTGCTCGAAAGGGTGCTCAGTGGACTTCGCAAGCTCTAGCCCGCACGCGGGTCAGGCTTCCGGACCCGCCCGTTCCACCACCTCCGCGAAGATCGTGGTGGCGGGTGGCTTCGGCGTGGGCAAGACGACCTTCGTGGGAGCCGTTTCGGAGATCAATCCGCTGCGCACCGAGGCGGTGATGACGTCCGCGTCGGCGGGCATCGACGACCTCACGCACACCGGAGGCAAGACGACCACCACGGTCGCGATGGACTTCGGCCGCATCACCCTCGACGACGACCTGATCCTGTACCTGTTCGGTACGCCGGGGCAGGACCGGTTCTGGTTCATGTGGGACGACCTGGTGCGCGGTGCGATCGGCGCCGTCGTCCTCGTCGACACCCGCCGCCTCGCCGACTGCTTTCCCGCCGTCGACTACTTCGAGAACAGCGGCCTGCCCTTCGTCATCGCGCTCAACGGGTTCGAGGGGCATCAGCCCTACACCCCGGAAGAGGTGCGGGAGGCACTCCAGATCGGCCCCGACGCGCCGATCATCACCACCGACGCGCGGCACCGCGCGGACGCCAAGGGCGCACTCATCCAGCTGGTCGAGCACGCGCTGCTCGCCCGCCTGCGCTGATCCACACGGGGACGGGGGCTGTCATCGGACATGCCCCCGTCCAACCGTTCATAACGTTTCGACAGAGAATTGACCCGTTTCGATTACGGGCGGCGAGCACTCCGCTCCACTCTGCGTACATTTCTCCGGTCATTTGCCGCCCAGTTGCCGTAATGCCCGAGTTGTCGGGCGTCGTCGGGGGCAGTCATCCCGCTTTCAAGTGTTTGGAAACCACCCTCCCGGCGTGCTGCAATTCGCTGAACTCAGCAGTAGCTACGGCGCGTCGAGGATGAGGTGCCGACGCCGAGAGGTTTGGTCGAGTGAGGCGAAGCAAGACGGCACCCCCGCCGCCGGAGTCGCGGGGCAACTTCACGCCGCCGCGAGCCGCGGTCGGCGCGACGGGGTCCGCTGAAACGTCCGCGACCCCTGCCGAAGCCGGGAGCACCAGCAGGTTCGCGATCCGCAACTGGCGCGTCGCGACCAGGCTGAACGCGATCCTGCTCATACCCGTGCTGGTGGCCCTGGTCTTCGGCGGCTTCCGCGTGCAGAACTCGATCAACACCCTCAGCGACGCCCAGGACGCCGAGCGCACCGCGAAAATCGTCGCCGCGGCGTCGGCCTACGCGCACGCCCTGCTCGAGGAACGGGACCGCACCGCCGCCCCCCTGCTGAGGGGCGACGAGAACGCGGAGGAGATCGAGAAGGTCCGGACGGCGACCGACGAGGCGAAGGCGGCCTTCCAGGAAGCCGCCGAGAGCGCGCCCGTCACCCCCAGTCTGCAGCGCCGGCTGGACGGCATCGCGAAGGTCGAGCCCAAGCTCGACTCGCTCCGCCAGGCCGCCTACTCCAGCCGCCTCAGCGGTGTGGAGACCCAGCTCGGCTACGTCGAGATCCAGCACCCGCTGATGAACCTCTCCAACGAGCTCGGCCTCGGCACCGGCAACGTGACCGCCTACGGGCGCACCGTCTACGCGATCTCCCTGGCCAAGTCCGCCGAGTCGCTGACGCGTTCCATCGGCACCCAGCTGCTCGTCAAACCCGGTCCCGGCGAGGAGTCGAAGGCGGAGCAGCTCACCGCCTTCCAGTCCTACGCCTACCTGGAGGACGTGGCGCTCAGCGAGTACCTGTCCGCCGGCACCCAGCAGGACGCCGACCGGCTCCGCTCGGACCTGCGCAACGTCCAGGCCGACGCCAAGGAGGAGATCGCGGCGGCGAAGGCCCAGGCCGAGGCCGCGGGCCAGGACTTCGTGGCGCCGCCGCCCATGGACGGCATGATCGAGCGCATCGGCTCCGGCGCCCGGCCCGCCACCCTGGCGAACGAGGGCATCACCGCCGACGTGTGGTTCCAGACCGCGACCGGCAAGTTCGACGTCTACCGCGGCATCGAGGAGGACCTCGCGGCCCGGGCCGTCACCGAGGCCGGTGACATCGCCGCGGACGCCAAGCGCGAGGCCATCGTCAACTCGGCGATCGTGCTCGCCGCGCTGCTCATCGCCTTCGTCATCGCGGCTCTCATGGCCCGCTCGATGAGCCGCAACATGAACCGGCTGCGCAACGCGGCCTTCGACGTGGCGGAGCAGCGGCTCCCGATGCTCGTCGACCAGCTGTCCAGGACCGAGCCCGGCCGCGTCGACACCACCGTCACGCCCATCCCGATCGACACCAGGGACGAGATCGGCGAGGTCGCCCGGGCCTTCGACCAGGTGCACCGCGAAGCGGTCCGGCTCGCCGCCGAGCAGGCCCTGCTGCGGGGCAACGTCAACGCGATCTTCACCAACCTTTCCAGTCGCAACCAGGGCCTCATCGAGCGGCAGCTCGGCCTGATCACCGACCTGGAGAACAACGAGGCCGACCCGGACCAGTTGGAGAGCCTGTTCAAGCTCGACCACCTGGCGACCCGCATGCGCCGCAACGGTGAGAACCTGCTCGTCCTCGCCGGTGAGGAGCCCGGGCGCCGCTGGAACCAGCCGGTGCCGCTGGTGGACGTCATGCGCGCGGCGGGCTCCGAGGTCGAGCAGTACGAGCGCGTCGAGATCAGCGGCGTGCCGGAGAGCGAGATCCACGGCGCGGTCGTCACCGACCTCGTGCACCTGCTCGCCGAGCTGCTGGAGAACGCCACCGCCTTCTCCTCCCCGCAGACCAAGGTCAAGGTCACCGCCACCCGGCTGCCCGACGGCCGGGTGATGGTCGAGATCCACGACAAGGGCATCGGCCTCACCGCCGAGGACTTCGCGGACATCAACCACCGGCTGGCCAACCCGCCGACCGTGGACGCCGCCATCTCGCAGCGCATGGGCCTCTACGTGGTCGGTCGGCTCGCCGACCGGCACGGCATCCGGGTCCAGCTGCGGCCCTCCGGTGAGCAGGCCGGCACCACCTCGCTCGTCATGCTCCCGGAGGCCATCACCCACGGCGGTGGCGGCGAGGAGTTCGACGGCGAGGACTTCACCGTCTCCCGCATCGTGCCCGAACAGGAACTCGGCCACCAGCCGCCGGCCTCGCCCATGAGGCCCGCGGTCCCGGCGCAGCCGACCGCGGCCGAACTCGGCTTCGACGACTCCCGGTACGAGTCGGTCGACGTGCCCGACGACGCCTCGTCGCTCGACCCCCAGGGCGACGTTCCGCTGTCCCACCCCGAGCAGGGGGACGAGCAGCCGGCGGCTGCCGACCTCGACGAGACCCAGCAGACCCCGGTGTACGACGGGGGTTACGAAGGGCCGCGGGCGGAGCAGCCGCAAGGCGAGTACGGCGACTACGCCGATCCGGCCGCCGACCCCCGGTACGGGCAGCAGGGCGCCTACGACGCCTCCGGCTACCAGGACGCCGGGTTCGACACCACCGGCTACGGCGCCCCCGGCTACGGCACCCCCGGCTACGACAACAGCGGCTACGGCAACGCCGGTTACGATGACCAGGCGCCCGCGGAGCCCCGCTACGAGGACGACGGCTACCGGCAGCCGGAGTACGGCGGCGCGGAGCACGCCCCGCAGGGGTACGACCCGGCATGGCAGGACCAGGGCTACGGAACCGTTGCGCAACCGCAAGCGGAATCCGGACAGCTGCCTCCCACAGCCGCCGGGGACCGCGTAGGCTTCGACCGTCCGGGGTCCGCTTCGAACGGCTCTCCCTCCGTCACCGGCGCTGGCCTGCCGCGCCGGGAGAAGCGGGAGCAGCAGTCCGAGGAGCCCCAGGCACCGCAGTTCCCGTCGCAACCGGAACCCTCTGCCGCCCCCCGGCAGGGCACTCGTTCGGGCGAGCCCGACTGGCATTCGGCGAACGACGAACGCTGGGAGCGGGCGGAGAAGGTCCGTGACCCCAAAGCAGGCGGGGTCACCGTCTCCGGTCTGCCCCGCCGGGTGCCCAGGGCCAACCTGGTCGAGGGCGCAGCGACACAGACCCCACAGGGAGGTCCCCAGGTCTCCCGTGCCCCGGAGGACGTCCGCGGCAGGTTGAGCAACCTGCACCGCGGCGTACGCAAGGGGCGCGCGGGCGGCCGGGACGCCACCCAGAACGACCGACCGGGCTTCGGTCCCGGCAGCACCTACGACCAGGAGCGTTAGTGTGAGCCCGATGAGCCAGGCGGCGCAGAATCTGAATTGGCTGATCACCAACTTTGTGGAGAACACCCCGGGGGTGTCGCACACGGTGGTGGTTTCCGCCGACGGCCTTCTTCTGGCGATGTCGGAGGGTTTTCCGCGTGATCGTGCTGATCAGTTGGCGGCGGTTGCGTCGGGGTTGACTTCGTTGACGCAGGGGGCTTCGCGGATTTTTGAGGGTGGTGCGGTGAACCAGACGGTGGTGGAGATGGAGCGTGGGTTCCTTTTCATCATGTCGGTGTCGGATGGTTCGTCGTTGGCGGTGCTGGCGCATCCGGAGGCCGACATCGGTCTGGTCGGGTACGAGATGGCACTGCTCGTCGACCGCGCCGGCACCGTACTCACCCCCGATCTCCGGGCGGAACTGCAAGGAAGCCTTCTCAACTAGCAAACAGGCAGTGCGCATTGCGTCTCGGCGCCATAAAGTGCGGAGACGCGGTCGTCGCCCAGACAGCACGCGCAGTGGTGGTCCGCAACTCGGCAGTCGAAGGAGGAACCGTGGTCACGCCCCCTGGCGGTCCGTACGGCAGCGGTCAGCCGCCGCACAACGACCCGCCGCCCTACCAGCGCTACAACTTCCCTTCGACGCCAAGCCACCAGCAGCGGCAGCAGCCCCAGCCGCCGACCCAGCAGCGGCCCTCCCAGCAGCCGCCGCGGGCCCGGCACCGGAGCTCCACTCCCTCCGGACAGGGCAGCGGCGACCAGGACCACCAGCCGCTGGTGCGCCCGTACGCCATGACCGGCGGCCGAACCAGGCCGCGCTACCAGCTCGCCATCGAGGCACTGGTGCACACCACCGCCGGCGCCGCTCAGCTCCAGGGACAGCTTCCCGAGCACCAGCGGATCTGCCGGCTGTGCTACGAGATCAAGTCGGTCGCCGAGATCTCCGCACTTCTCAGCATTCCCCTCGGCGTCGCCCGTATCCTCGTCGCCGACCTGGCCGAGGCCGGACTCGTCGCCATTCACCAGCCGGGCGGCGATGAGACCGCCGGCGGACAACCAGATGTGACACTGCTCGAAAGGGTGCTCAGTGGACTTCGCAAGCTCTAGCGGTGCGGCCCGCTCCACCACCTCCGCGAAGATCGTGGTGGCGGGTGGCTTCGGCGTGGGCAAGACGACCTTCGTGGGAGCCGTTTCGGAGATCAATCCGCTGCGCACCGAAGCTGTGATGACGTCCGCGTCCGCGGGCATCGACGACCTCACGCACACCGGGGACAAGACGACCACCACGGTCGCGATGGACTTCGGCCGCATCACCCTCGACCAGGACCTGATCCTGTACCTGTTCGGTACGCCGGGGCAGGACCGGTTCTGGTTCATGTGGGACGACCTGGTGCGCGGTGCGATCGGCGCCGTCGTCCTCGTCGACACCCGCCGCCTCGCCGACTGCTTTCCCGCCGTCGACTACTTCGAGAACAGCGGCCTGCCCTTCGTCATCGCGCTCAACGGGTTCGACGGCCACCAGCCGTACAACCCCGAAGAGGTGCGGGAGGCACTCCAGATCGGCCCCGACACCCCGATCATCACCACCGACGCGCGGCACCGCGCGGACGCCAAGAGCGCGCTGATCACCCTCGTGGAACACGCGCTCATGGCCCGCCTGCGATAGGCCGTTCCGCCCGCGTCACCGGCCCGCGTCACCGGCGCCGCCGCCGGCCCGCCCACGCGGGTCGCCGCGCCACCGGAGCCG
>NZ_BAAHCA010000179.1:0-7187 GCF_054776295.1 Streptomyces sparsus | reverse complement strand
ACCACGCCGTCGCCGGAACCGACGCCGTCGGAGTCACCCGAGTCGGCGGCCCCGCCGCCCGCGACCGGCAGCCCCGCCTCACCCGACAGCGCCGAGTCCTCGCGTGCGCCGTCCACACCGCCGCCACCCCCGCCGGCCGACGTCAGCCCGCCGCCCGCGGACGAACCGGCGAAGGGCACCGAGGACGGCCCGCTGTGGTCGGACGGCTCCGTCAACCCGGGCAGCAGCAGCTACTGGTCGCAGAGCGACGTCACGCTGCGGACCCGCGAACCGCTCACCGCGCTCACCGTCGAGCTGCGCGTCGCGCAGACCGGCGGCGTCGCGGAGACCGGCCACTGGCGTTCCCTGCCGGAGCAGGACTTCGACGTGTCCGTCCGGGAGGCCGGGGGCGAGCTGGTGTTCGTCTGGACGCTGAAGGACGACCGGACGGTGCCGGCCGGCCGCCACGTCTTCGCCGGCCAGTACAACCACACCACCGACGGTCGGGACGCCAAGGACGACAGCTACGCCGCCCGGGCCAACGCGGACGACCAACAGGTGGCCGTGCGCGGGGACTTCGCACCCGTCCGCTAGCCTCGGCGCCTACCAGCAGCCCCGCTTCACGGCCGGACCCCGCCAGGCCCGGCGGCCACCCGCCGGGGCGTCGCAACGGTCACCGGCGGGCCCGTGACGCCGCGGCGGCGACGCCGTCGCGCTGTGCCTGACGCCGCGATGCCGCGGTCGACGGCAACCTTTCGCGGAGCGGCGGCGACTGGGGTTCGGTAAGCGCACAGTCGAAAGGTCGTACGTCATGTCAGGACCCGGTCGCCACCGGCTCGTCCGCAAACGCGTCTCCGCCGCAGCCGTCGCCATGGCCGCCCTCTGCGGGGTGACGCTCTACGCCTTCGACACGTCCTCGGAATCCGCTCAGGCGGCGGGCGGGTGCGGGGCCTTCGAGTCCATCGAGATGGGCAAGTACTGGATCAACAACAACACCTGGGGCGCCGACAGCGGCAGCGGCTGGAGCTGCGCCTGGGACTCGTACCGGTCGGGTGACACCATCGGCTGGGGCACCGCCTACGAGTGGTCCGGAAAAGCCGACGCGGTGAAGTCCTTCACCAGCAGCGTGCTCGGCTGGCACTGGGGCTGGAAGGCGGCCGGCACGGGCCTCCCGGTACGGCTCGCCGACCGCACCCCCGTGCGGACCGAGTGGGACTACAAGGTGACGGAGTCCACCGAGAGCGTCTACAACGTCGCCTACGACCTGTGGCTGCACGACACGGCGCGGACGGACTGGCGGAGCACGCCGAAGCACGAAGTGATGGTCTGGCTCGCCTCGGAGGGCGGCGCGGGCCCGCTCGGCACGAAGCAGGCGACGGTGACGATGGCCGGGGCCTCCTGGGACCTCTACGTCGGCGACATCGGCTGGAACGTCTACTCCTTCGTCCGCACCGAGAACACCACGTCCGCCGACCTCGACCTCGACCAGTTCCTCCAGGAACTGGTCCGGCGCGGACTGGTCGAGAGCACCGACTACCTGAGCAGCGTCCAGGCGGGAACCGAAGTGTTCACCGGTCGGGCGCAGTTGGACACCACGGCCTACTCGGCGAACGTCGGCTGAACCGGCACCGACCGTCCACGTCACGGGCGGCGCACCGCCGGGGCCACGGCGGGCCGCCTCCGGCTGTGGCTCTGGCTCCGCCTCCGTCGACGGCTTGGTAGCGGCCCGGTGCCGGCTCCGGCGACGGGCCTTCCGGGCGCCGAGGCGCTGTGGCAGAGTCCTGACGCATGCCCACCCTGCGCCACACCTGCACCCTCGAGCCGATACCCCGCCGCCGGCTGGAAGAGGCGGTGCTCGCCATGCACGGCATTCTCGCCGAGACGCGCTCGGAGAACGGCGTGCTCTTCCTGGAGGAGCAGGCCATCCCGTACGTCGAGCACACCGGCGGCCGGCACCTCGCGCCGGGCGCCCGCTACACGATCGACGAGAGGGAAAGCGAGCAGGACGCCGCCGTCGCGGAGGGGCCGGACCTGCGCGAGGAGTACCCGGTGCTGCTGGAAGTCGCGGAGTGGAGCCGAACCGGCCCCACCCGGCTGCGGCTGACCGGCGCCGACCCCCAGGTGGACGCCCACGGCGAACTGGTCCTGCACACCGCCCACCGGCCCGATCTGCTCACGGCGACAGCCACCTTCCGCGGCGTCGGCTCCTTCGCGCGCTACCGGCGCGCCGAGCTCCGGGCGAAGCTCGACCTCACCCGCTGGTACGACGGCCGGACCTCCCCCGCACCGCTCAACGCCGGAGTCCGCCACCCCCTGCTGCGCGGCGCCGTCCGGGCCACCGTGAAACACCAGAAGGACGGCCGCTGGCAGGTCACCGTGACGACCGCCTTCCGGGGGCGCTCCTGGGCCCGCCCGGTGGTCGCCGCCGCCTGGCTGTTCTCCCGCTCACGCGTGCGCGAGTGGTACCGCGGCGCCCTGGAAGAAATGGCCGAGGACTGGAACGCGGAGGTCCCCCGCCTGGTCGAGGAACCCCAGGGGAACCTGCGCGCCGAGGCACTCGCCGCCCTCAGAGCCCGCGACTGACCCCGATCCCTGACCGACCCGGCTGCCGCACCAGCCTCCGTCAGGCCGAGCGGCCCCAAGCCATGGCCAACGGGTGACCTTTCCCGTGCTGCCCTTCCCGCCCACACTGCTCAGCAGAGACGAGGGGGGCCGGCATGGCCGCAGGACGGGGACGACGATCGGCCGCACGGAGACGGCGGGACGCGCGACTGCGCGCGTCGGCGATCGGCGGGACGCTGCTGCTGTTCCTGCTGGTGGTGTTCTGGTCGGTGATCTGGTCATACGTCGCGACGGTGGCACTGCTGGGCGGCGCCGGCGGTGCCCTGTGGTGGCTGTGGCGCGCCGACCGACGGGCGCGCGACCGGGACCGCCAGTGGCGCCACGAGGACGCCGTGCTGGCCGGCCGCCGCACGCTCGACGAGGTCGACACCATGACCGGCACCGAGTTCGAGGACCTCGTCGCGGACCTGTGCCGCCGGGACGGCTGCACCCAGGTGCGCCGCGTCGGCGGCTCCCACGACAACGGTGCCGACGTACTCGGCCGGTTGCCCGACGGGCGGATGATGGTGATCCAGTGCAAGCGCTACGCGCCGAGCAGCACCATCGCCAGCCGGGACGTGCGTGACCTGCTCGGCGCCAAGGTGCACTTCAACGCCGACGTGGCCGTGTTCGCGACGACCACGCGCTTCAGCCGGCCGTCCGAGGCGTTCGCGGTGGAGCACGGCATTCTCGCCATCCACCGGGACCACCTCGGGCTGTGGAACAACGGCGCCTCCCTGCTGTCCCTCGCCGACCTGAACGGTTCCGGCCAGGGCGACGCCCGCCACCGGGCCCGCTGGAAGCACGCCTACGGGAAGTGACCGCCGGCGCCTGGGCGAGCCGACGCAGCACCCGCACCGAGCTGTCCCACGTCCCTCGGGTCGGCGACCCATTGCGGAAAGAATCGGTCCGCAATGGGTCATACAGGGGCTGACGGGACACCCGGGAGCCGTCGGGCTCTGCGCAGGCAGTCAGCGTGTGGACAGGAAGCTGCGAGCAGGAGGAGAGGGAAACCCATGCTGCGAGGAATGGCCACCGTCACCTTCTGGGCCGAGGACGTCGTGGCGGCGAGGGACTGGTACGCCGAACTCCTCGACGAGGAGGCCTACTTCGAGCGGGTCGGCCCCGAGGGCAACGCCGCGTACGTCGAGTTCCGGCTCGGCGACTACCAGCACGAGCTGGGCATCGCCGACCGCCGCTACGCGCCCGCCGACACCCCGCGGGAGCCGGGCGGAGCCGTCGTCCACTGGCACGTGGACGACGTCCGGGCGGCGCTCGACAGGCTGCTGGCCCGGGGCGCCCGGGAACACGAGCCGCTCACCGAGCGCGGCGCCGGCTTCGTCACCGCCTCGGTCGTCGACCCCTTCGGCAACGTGCTCGGCGTCATGGACAACCCGCACTACGTGGACGTCCTGAACCGCATCCCGAGCTTCGAACTCCCCCGGCCCGAGCCCGACCTCATCCCCGACCCCGAGTAGCCCCCGGTGGGGCCGGGGCAGCCTTCTCGGCTCTCCGGTACTCCTGCGCGCAGGCGAATCCGGGCGGCGTCAGGTCGTGCCGGCGGGCCGCGGAGCGCCGCGGAAGACCTGGCTGGTGTGCCAGGAGCGATGGGCCGCCGCGACGGGTCGCGCCCCGGGCTGAGGACCGATGAGCGGCCGTCCCGCAAGCGCCACGACCTGCTCACGGGCAGCCGCACCACGCCCGACGAAGCGCTGCGAGACGAGGATCCGGTGGCCGTCGCCGATCCCGAGCACACCCTTGTCGAAGAGCTTGTGGTGCAGCGAGCACAGGCACAGACCGTTGTCGACGTCATGAGGGCCGCCGAACGCCGACCAGCGCACATGCGCGGCCTCCAGACCGACCGGCACCGCACCGATCCGGCCGTCGTAACCGCAGAAGGCGCACTGGTACTCGTACGCCGTCAGCACCCGCTCCCGCATCCGCGGGTCCCGCGGCCTCCGCGGCGCGGGCAACCGCGCGGCCCCGACCAGCTCCGGTTCGAGCCCGACGGCCGCACACAGCTCGTCGTGCAGAGAGGGCGGGAAGTTCACGTCGAGCAGTACCCGCGCCATCCGGCCGAGCAGCGACGGCTCCCGGCGCAGCGCCGTCCGCAGGTCGGGCGCCAGCCGTCCACTGGCCCCCGCCGCCCGCAGGTCCCGCACCCCGGTACCGGGACTGCCCGGCCCGCAGTCGGTCCGCACCTCCCACACCCCGTCACTCACCAGGTGGTGGAACGGGTAGGCGGGCGTCGTCCTGTGCGGCGGACCGTACTCGGCCAGCAGACGGCCGAGGTCCTCCTCCACCGCGCTGTACCGCAGCTCGCCGGCGGCATCCTGCTGGAACCGGCCGAGCGCGTACAGGAACAGCAGCGGCTTGTGCGGAGCACGCGTCCCGCTCCTCGTCCACTGCCTCAGCTTCGCGGTCCGCTCCAGCCAGTCCATGACCGGCGATCGTAGTAGCGCGAGCTCGTGCGGGCGCGCGGGCTGTACGCGCCGGGGCTCGCTCAACTCCCCGAGCCTGCCTGCCTGTCCGCGGACTGGCTGGCTCGGTTGAGTAGGCGTACTCATGCACGGGGGAGGACCGAGACGGCAGGCTGCGCCTCATGCGACGGGCAGAGGGAGCGGGCGGAGGAACGAGGCATGGGAGCACGCCGTCGACCGGCGAGCAGGTGGCACTCAGCCTCCTGCTGCTCCTGGCCGACCTGGTGGTGATCGTGTCGTTGCTGTACGTCTACGGGATCGCGGGGTGGGCCGACACGTGGGACGAACCCAACCCGCCGGACGCACCCCGCACTGCCCGGCTGACGGCCTGGTTCCTGGCCGGCGCCGCGGTGATCACGGGCGGCGGCCTGCTCCTCCGGAAATGGCGAGCCCCCGGCCTGACGCAACTGCTGGTCCTGGGCACCGCAACGGCCCTCTTCGCCTTCCTCGCCACCCAGTGACGAGCAACCGCGACGACGCGAGCCCACCGTCCGACAGCCTCTGCGCGGGCCTGCGGACGAGACCACAACCGAGACGGAGTACGTCGAAGGCCCCCGCTGCGGACGGCGGGGGCCTTCGACGTCGTGCCCGGTGAGAGCACGGCGAGAGATACGAGATTCGAACTCGTGAGGGTTGCCCCCAGCCCGCTTTTCCAACTGGTCGTGCAGGGGCGGCCCGTACCGGCCAGCGGGCGGTATCGTCCCGCATCGACCGTGGTCCTCGTGCTAGCCCTCGGTGTCGTCATCGAGCCGCCGCACGCTGACGTGCGTCGGTCGGCTCTGCCCCCTGACAGAGTCCGACTGCACCGAGGGCGAGGGATCCCGGGATCTGGCGGAGGGTTCGGTCACCCGGGCCTCGAAGCACTCCCGCTCGCCGTCGGCCGACGCCGGCCGGAAGCAGGCCCGGACGGTGCTGCCGACAGTGGCCTCGGTCATCTCGGTGTAGACGAAGGTCGCCGCTTCCTCCGCGTTCCCGATGCGCACGCTGTGGGTCGGGCCGTCCGCCGTGACGTCCACCCGGTCGCCGATTTCGGTCCCCCAGGTTCGTACCCAGCTCGCACCGCACTTCTCGCTGTGCCGCAGCTCGACGTGCGCGCCGGTGCCTGTGCGGTGCGCGGCGAGAGTGTCGGGGTCGATGCCACAGATCAAGCGCATCGGATCCCGCCCTTCGCAGGCGGCCCCATGGCACTGCGGAGCGAAGGAGAAGGGGACGGAGGCGGGCGACGGTTCGTCCCTGGGCGCCTCTGAGTCCGGCAGCAGGAGGAACAACACGACGGCGACACCACCGACGATCACGCTGTAGGCCGACGCCAGCAGTACCAGAAGCCTGGTCCGTCCAAGGCGTCGCCGAGGCTCCTCGGTCGTGGCTGCCTCCGTGGGCGGTGGCGGCGGACCGTCCGTCGAAGAGGGAGGGGCGGACCGGGGGGTGGTCACCGAGCGTCCGCTCCAGCACGACTCGGCGATCTCCCAGAGGGCCAGCGGCCGCCGCTGCGGTTGGTCCGCGAGACGGCACAGTTCCTGTACGGCCTGGCGCGGAGGCAGGGCCTTGCCGTTGAGGTAGCGCTCCCACGAGGACTTGCTGTACGCCGTCCGCTCTGCCAGTGCGGCCAGGCTCAGCCCCGCACCGGCCCGCAGTTCCCGCAACGCCGCGACCAGCCGGGCATGTTCCGGGGTCACGTCGGATCTGCCTCCCGTAGGGCATTCCAGGTGGGCGGGTCGATGACTCCGTTCACGATCAGCCCGTTCCTCTTCTGCATGTGCTCGACCGCTCGTCGGGTCTTCGGGCCGAAGATGCCGTCGATGTCCCCCGGAGCGGTACCCGCCCGGCGTAGCAGACACTGGGCCTCGGCCACTTCGAGGCCCACCTGGGTGTTGGAGAGGAGCACGTCCGCGGTCGGGCTCAGCCCCGCGTGCCAGCGGCCGTCGCGTCTCTCCAGGCGGCAGGTGTAGATGACCGGGACCAGGGTCTCCGACACGGTGGCCGGCGCGGTCGCGACGGCGTCGTCGCGCTGGGCGAGCTGGGCGCGGGCCTCGGTGAGCCGCACGGCCAGCAGGAGGGCCACAGAGACGGACAGGACGGTGACCACCGCCGCCGCGGTGAGCGCGGCGCGCAGGTGGCGCCCGTGCG
>NZ_BAAHCA010000178.1:0-7188 GCF_054776295.1 Streptomyces sparsus | reverse complement strand
GACCGCGGTCGGGGATTCCGGACGGGCGACCCTCGTGCGGGGTCTCCCGCGTTCGAGGTCTCTGCCGGTCACCGGGAGAGCACCCGACGGGGAACGGGACGAGGACGGCACACCGCGCCGACTGGTCGCCGTCGTCGGTGCCGGGCACCACCGGCCCTCTGCTGTCCCCGTGCTTGGTGAGGATCACCCGGACGCCACGCGACCTGATGCTGCCGATGGCCATCCGCAGGGGCGCGAGGGCCACTGAGGTGGTGTTCCTTCCGGCCTTCGCCGTGGCCGGTGCGGGGGCGGCCGAGACGCACGCGGGCGCGGCAGACCTCTGCGGCAGACCTCAGGGCCTGCCGCGCCGTCCGTCGGGCCGGGGTGTCAGCGCAGCGCGCCGGTGACGATCCACAGGTGACCGAACGGGTCGCGGAGGCGTCCCTCGCGCTTGCCGTACGGGCGGTTCTCCACCGGTACGACCACGGTGCCGCCTCCGGCGACCATCCGTTCGGCGACGGCGTCCTGGTCGGTGAACTCCGCCTCCAGGAGGACCGGGGAACCGCCGACGTCGTCGGGCGACAGCCAGCCCCACTCGGACACCGCCGGGGACAGGGCGAACGGGGAGCCGCCGACCTGCAGGACGACGACCATCACGCGGCCGCTGTCGTCCTGGGCGCGGAAGACCTCCTCGGCGCCCATGGCCTTCTGGTAGTAGGTCGCGGCGGTGTCGGGGTCCGGGACGATCAAGCGTGGCGTCAGACTCATGCGTCGACTGTATTCCCCCCTGCGGTCGCCCGCAGGGGTGCGTCGATCAGTTCGAGCCACGTGCCGCGGACCGCGCGGGTGCGGTCGGGCAGCGCCGTACGCCGGTGGGCAGAGCCCGCATCGCGTCCGTGGAGGAAGCGGAGGATGCCATGGCGCCGGCAGGGGGCGGTGGGTGCGGCGACGCTGGTCGAGTCGCTGTGGCCGCGGACGCGGACCGACGGGGTCGAGCACCGTTCGGCGGGCGGAAGCCCTCCGGGTCTCCAGGCGTCGCCGAAGCCGGGGAGTGACGCCCTGGGTGGAGATTGTCCCGTTACGATGGGCTATGCGACTGGCTGGTCCTCGCCTGTCGTCCCTGCTGGAACGGCGGGGCCCTCTCGCTTTCGCGACCGACGCATCCCGGGTCCCCGCACCGGAGGAGCGAGGGACCCGAGCGGCCCTCCGCGGCCTGGGGCGACGGGCCCCGGTCCCGCGCCGCCACCCTCGGACGTCGGGCGGCGCCCGACCCGACACCTGTCAAGGTCATGACCGGGCGGTGGGGCCGACGGCGGCTCGTCCCCGCCCGGGGTCACTCCAGTTCGGAGAGGACCTTCTTGGCGACCTTCTCCGCCCCCTTGTCGATGTCCGCCGCCGACGGCGTCTTGGCGTCCTCGAAGCCGGCGCCGGAGTAGTCGACGGTGATGACGACGTTGGCCGAGCGCACCACGGTCCGCTGCTCGCGGTAGTCCTCGGACTTCTTGCCGTCCTTCTTGACCGTCTCGTAGGCGACGTTGGTCGCCGCGTCGCCCACGCCCTTCAGCGGGGTGTCCTTGGCGTCCTTGTGCGCCTTGTCGCGGGCCGCCGCGGCGACCTGCTGCTCGGCGTACTCGGTGGCCCGTTCGTCGCCGCTGCCGAGGCCGGCGTCGGAGTCGAACCGGCGCAGCGAGACGCTGAGCGCGTGGTACTCGAAGTCGTCGAGGCCGCTCCACAGGCAGCTGGCGTAGGCGTCGGCGTCCTTGGTGCCGAGGTTCTTGCCCGTGGGGGCCTTCGGCACCACGTCCTGCACGACGTCCTTGCCGACCGTCTGGCACGGGTCGGGCAGCGTGGTGTGCTTGACCGGCTCCGGGCTGGGCGCGGCCTTGCTGGGGGCGGCGGACGGCGTGGCGGCGGACTCGTCGCCGTCACCGCCCGAGGAGCAGCCGGCCACCAGGAGCACCGGCACGGCGGCGAGGGCGAGCGCGCGGCGCACGGTGGCGCCGCGCCGTCGGTCGGCGTACTGCGGGGTGTCACGGAACATGGTGTGTCTTCGCTTCCAGGTGTGCGATCGGTCAGCCGGCCAGTCGGCCGGCGAGCTGCTCGGCGAGCTTGCGCGCCTTCTGCTGGAGTTCCTCGCTGTCGGGGAGTCGGCGCTTGTCGTTGGACCACTGGTCGTACTCGACGGTGACGATGACGTTGCCCGACCGGAAGACCAGGGTGATGTCGCGGTGCACGCCGGAGTCCGCCGTGGCGAGTTTGTCGTTGAGGTACGCGCCGGCCGCGATGCCCTCCAGCGGGCGCGGGGCCAGTGCCGGGTCGGCGGACGACCCGGCGCCCGCCGGGTCCGCGTCCGCCTCCGAGTCCTTGGTGTCGTCTGCGTCCTCGGCGTCGGCGTCGGTGCCGTTGTCGCTGCCGGCCGTGGCGGCGGCCTGCTCGGTGGCGTCCTTCTCGGCACCGTCGTCCGTGTCGGTGTCCTCGGACCCGGATGCGGACCCGGAGGCGTCGGGCGAGTCGGTCGGATCGCCCGCGTCCTCGGTGGGGGGCGCCTCGGACGGGATGCCGTCCTTCAGTGCCCGGTCCGCGTAGAGCTCGGCGGCCCGGTCGTCGTCGCTGACGGCCCGGTCGTAGGAGACGACCCGCTCGAAGTCGAGGGTGAGGTGCCGGCTGCCGAGGCTCGTGGCGCTCTTCCAGCGGCACCCGACACGCCGGTCGGTGTCGTAGGTCGGCTGGGCCTCGCCCGCCAGGGCGGAGTCACCGGTTCCGGAGGTGCCCTCGGGCTCCTCCTCGTCGTCGTCCACGTCGGGCGTCAGCAGGTCGCGGAGGGTGCCCTCCGACACCGCCTCGCAGGCGTTGGGCAGCGTGCGGTAGGTGCCGGGCTCGGCCGAGGGAGCGGACGCGGAGGTGCCGCCGGGCTTCGCGTCGTCCGCTTCGCCGCCGCCGTCGCCCCCTGCGGTGCAGCCGACCAGACTCAGGGTCAGGGCGGTGGCGACCGCGGCACCGCCCAGGTATGCCTTCCGCTGCACGCGGCCTCCTTCGTCGTTCCGCGCCCCGGTCCTGCCCGGCACGCCTCGTCCCGCTGCTGGTGTTGCTGGTGCTGCTGGTGTCACTGGTGCTGCTCGTGCCGCCGGTTCCGCCCGGTCCGTGCGGTCGTCCTTTGGGCCGGGGCGGTCCGGTCGGCGGGTCCGGTGCCGTGCGTCGCCCGGCGTGGGCGGGGCCGCGGCGGCCGAAACCCGGTGGCACCGACAGGCCGCCGCAAAACACAATGTCTACCGCACCCACCGTACGGACGTCCGTTCCGTAGGGGCCTTTGCGGGGACACGTCTGCTTTTTCACCTTTGTTGACCCGTGCGGCGATATCCACCATGTCTCTCGGGGGAGATGATCGACCATGACGTACACCGAACTGCCCGGCGCACGCGTACCGATCCGCATGTGGGCCGACCCGGCCACCGTCGAGGACGGCGCACTGCGCCAGTTGCAGAACGTGGCCACGCTGCCGTGGATCAAGGGCCTGGCCGTGATGCCGGACGTGCACTACGGCAAGGGCGCCACCGTCGGGTCGGTCATCGCGCTGGAGGGCGCGGTCTGCCCCGCCGCGGTCGGCGTGGACATCGGCTGCGGCATGTCGGCCGTGCGGACCTCGCTCACCGCCGGGGACCTCCCCGGCGACCTCTCCCGGCTGCGTTCGCGGATCGAGGCGGCCATCCCGGTCGGCCGCGGCATGCACGACGACGAGGTGGACCCGGGGCGGCTGCACGGCTTCCCCACCGCCGGGTGGGGCGACTTCTGGTCGCGCTTCGACACGGTCGCCGACGCGGTGAAGTTCCGGCAGGGGCGCGCCCGGAAGCAGTTGGGCACGCTCGGCTCGGGCAACCACTTCATCGAGGTGTGCACCGACACGACGGGCGCGGTCTGGCTGATGCTGCACTCCGGTTCGCGCAACATCGGCAAGGAGCTCGCCGAGTACCACATCGGGGAGGCGCAGAAGCTGCCGCACAACCAGGGCCTCGTCGACCGCGACCTCGCGGTGTTCGTCTCGGACACCCCGCAGATGGCGGCCTACCGCAACGACCTCTTCTGGGCGCAGGAGTACGCCAAGCGCAACCGCGCCCTGATGATGGCGCTGCTCCAGGACGTGGTCCGGCGGGAGTTCAGGAAGGCCAGGCCGATGTTCGAACCGGTGATCTCGTGCCATCACAACTACGTGGCCGAGGAGCGGTACGAGGACATGGACCTGCTGGTCACCCGCAAGGGCGCCATCCGTGCGGGTGCCGGGGAGCTCGGCATCATCCCCGGCTCCATGGGCACCGGTTCGTACGTGGTGCGGGGCCTGGGCAACCCGGCGTCGTTCCACTCGGCCTCGCACGGCGCGGGCCGCCGGATGAGCCGGAACGCGGCGAAGCGCCGCTTCTCCGCTGAGGACCTCCAGCGGCAGACGCAGGGCGTGGAGTGCCGCAAGGACTCCGGGGTGGTCGACGAGATCCCCGCCGCCTACAAGCCGATCGAGCAGGTCATGGCCCGCCAGGGCGATCTGGTGGAGATCGTGGCGTCGCTCAAGCAGGTCGTCTGCGTCAAGGGCTGACCGGCGGCGTCCGCCGCCGGCGGCAGGTCCGGGCGGGTGGTGTCGCCGGGTCTGCCGGGCGGGGTGGCGAGGCGTTTCTGACGCCCCGTCACTGTCAGACCCGGCTGGCAGAGTAGAGGTCATGGAAGCGCCTCTGACCGGGGCTTCGTCGGTTCCGCGCGAGCGGGCCACGTCGCTCCGTCGATCCGTCGTGCCCATCCGCGCCGCCCACCGGCCGCGGCCGTCCCGACGATCCGAACCGTCACCGGTCGAACCGTCACCGGCAGAACCGTGGGCGGCCGAACCGCCGTCGTCCGTAACAGAGCAGGCCGCAACCTTGCGGTCCGCAACCGAGCAGTCCGTACCGGAGCAGACCGGACCGGAACTGTCCGAACTCAAACCGTCCGACATGTTGTCGTCCGCCCGGGATGGAGTCCGCGGCGGTGTGAAGGCATCCGTGAAAAAGGGGGAAAAGATGAACGTCGGAGCCTCAACTCTTTCTGTGCACCTTGTGGTTGGCGGCCTGCGCGCGGGGGCGCACCACCAGCAGGTCGACGTTGACGTGCGGGGGGCGGGTCACCGCCCACGTCACGGTGTCCGCCACGTCGTCGGCGGTCAGCGGGTCCGGCACGCCGGCGTAGACGGCGGCGGCGCGGTCCGCGTCGCCACGGAACCGCGTCAGGGCGAACTCGTCGGTCTGCACCATGCCGGGGGCGATCTCCACCACCCGCACCGGCTGACCGCACAGCTCCAGCCGCAGCGTCGCGGCCAGCGCGTGCGCGCCGTGCTTCGCCGCGACGTACCCGCCACCGCCCTCGTACGCGGCGTGCCCGGCAGTGGAGGAGACGATCACCACGGTTCCGTCGCCTGAGGCGGTCAGGGCGGGCAGCAGTGCCTGAGTGACGTGCAGCACGCCGAGCACGTTGACCTCGTACATCGCCTGCCAGTCCGACGGGTCGCTGTCGGCCACCGACTCGGTGCCGAACGCGCCGCCGGCGTTGTTGACGAGCACGTCGACCCTTTCCAGGTCGGCGGCGAGCGCGGCGACGGCGGCGCGGTCGGTGACGTCGAGCGGATGCGCCGACGCCTCCCGTCCCGCCTGGTTCAGCTCGTCGGCCAGGGCGGCGATCCGGTCCGCGCGGCGGGCGGTCAGCACGACCGGGTAGCCCGCGTCCGCGAGCTGCCGGGCGGTGGCCGCCCCGATCCCGCTGCTGGCTCCGGTGATCACCGCGGTGCGGGTTGCCATGGGATGTCTCCTCGGTCCTGGTGTCCGGTGCTCGGGGCCGTGCCGGGGGCGGCGCCCGACGAGGGGTGGGCGGTGCTCGCTGCCGGTGCGCCGACGGGGGCGCCGAGCGGGCGTCGTCCGTGCTGCGACGATCCTCGCACGGAGTCAGGGGGCCCTCGGCGCGTACATGATCAGGGCGACGCCGAGCAGGCACACCAGGGCCCCGATCACGTCCCAGCGGTCCGGGCGGAACCCGTCCACGACCATGCCCCAGGCCAGCGAACCGGCCACGAAGACACCGCCGTACGCGGCGAGGATCCGGCCGAAGTGGGCGTCCGGCTGGAACGTCGCGACGAACCCGTAGGCGCCCAGCGCGATCACCCCGGCGCCGATCCACACCCAGCCGCGGTGCTCCCGTACGCCCTGCCAGACCAGCCAGGCACCGCCGATCTCCAGCAGCGCGGCGGTGAGAAAGAGCGCGACGGATCGGCTGACGGTCATACCGGCAGCGTAGACGCCGCCCGCCGGCGCCCCGCTGCGGGCCGCGGCCGGGCGGCAGCTCGACTGTCGGTGCCGGCGCCTAGCCTGCCCGCATGCTCATCGAACGTGCCTACGTCCATCTTCCCCCTGAGCTGGCGGACGCCCACGAGCAGTGGCCCTGGTCGGTGCCGTGCGTGCGGGAGCTGCTCCGCGACGGCGGTATGCGCTTCTCCGCGCCGGTGACGTTCCTGGTCGGTGAGAACGGGTCCGGCAAGTCGACGCTGGTGGAGGGCCTGGCGGAGGGCTACGGGCTCGACCCGTACGGGGGCCGGGCCGGGTACCGGCACGTGTCCGACCGGGCCAGGTCGCCGCTGGGTGAGCGGGTGCGGTTCGACGCCTCTCCCGCCGGCCGCCGCATGGTGCGCGGGCCGCGCACCGGCCGGCGCGGCTTCTTCCTGCGGGCGGAGACGGCGATGCTCGCGCTGGAGTCGGAGGGCGTGCCGGTGCACGAGGTCAGCCACGGCGAGGGCTTTCTCACCGCCTTCCAGGCCAACTTCCGCCAGCCGGGGCTCTACGTGCTGGACGAACCGGAGGCGGCGCTGTCCTTCGCGTCCTGCCTGCAACTCGTCGGCCTGCTGCACCAACTCGCCGCGTCCGGCTCGCAGGTCATCTGCGCCACCCACTCACCGCTGCTGACCGCGCTGCCGGGGGCGGAGATCCTGGAGGTCGGTGAGCAGGGCGCGGTCCGCGTCGAGTGGGCCGAACTGGCGCTGGTGGACCACTGGCGGCGCTACCTGGCCGATCCGCGCGCCTACCTGCGCCACATCTGCGAGTAGCGGCCGCCCGGTCGGGCACCGGCCGCCCCATGCCCCCGCCGGGTCAGCTCCGGGGGCGGGGCCCGGGTTCGGCAAGGGCCTCGGCCAGGGCGCGGGACACCTCGGCG
>NZ_BAAHCA010000177.1:0-7219 GCF_054776295.1 Streptomyces sparsus | reverse complement strand
GAGCCGCCCCCGCGGGGCGGGGGCGGCTCGGGTGGTGCGTCGGGCGGCCCGGAGTGCGGCGGACCGGACTCCGGGGCCTGCTCAGTCCGTCAGGTTGACGGCGCGGGCGGAGTGCGCGCCGATCTCCTCGGCGATCTCGGTGAGCACCGCCGGCGGGATGGTGTCGTCGACGGTCAGGGCGACGAGGGCCTCGCCGCCCTCCTCCGCACGGGAGACCTGCATACCGGCGATGTTGACGCCGGCCTCACCCAGGACCCGGCCGACCGTGCCGACCACGCCGGGGCGGTCGGCGTAGCGCAGGAACGCCATGTGGTCGGCGAGGTTCAGCTCCACGTCGTGCTCGCCCACGGCGACGATCTTCTGCAGGTGCTTCGGGCCGGCCAGCGTGCCGGACACCGAGACCTCCTCGCCGCCGCTCAGCGTGCCGCGCACCGTGACCAGGTTGCGGTGGTCGGGCGAGTCGCTGGACGTGGTGAGGCGGACCTCCACGCCGCGCTCCTGCGCGAAGAGCGGGGCGTTGACGTAGGAGACCGTATCGTCGACGACGTCCTCGAACACGCCCTTGAGCGCGGAGAGTTCCAGCACCTTGACGTCGTGCTGGGTGATCTCGCCGTACACCTCGACGTCCAGCCGGACGGCGACCTCGCCGGCGAGCGCGGTGAAGATGCGGCCCAGCCGCTCGGCGAGCGGCAGGCCCGGGCGGACGTCCTCGGCGATGACGCCGCCCTGGACGTTGACCGCGTCCGGCACCAGTTCACCGGCGAGCGCCAGGCGCACCGAGCGGGCGACCGAGACGCCGGCCTTCTCCTGCGCCTCGCCGGTGGAGGCGCCCAGGTGCGGCGTGGCCACGACCTGGTCGAACTCGAACAGCGGGGAGTCGGTGCAGGGCTCGCTGGAGTACACGTCGAGGCCCGCGCCGGCGACCCGGCCCTCCTTGAGCGCGGTGGCGAGCGCCGCCTCGTCGACGATGCCGCCGCGGGCGGCGTTGATGATCCGCACCGACGGCTTGACCTTGTGCAGTGCCTCGTCGCCGATCAGGCCGAGCGTCTCCGGGGTCTTCGGCAGGTGCACGGTGATGAAGTCCGAGACCTCCAGCAGCTCGTCGAGGCTGAGCAGCTTGACGCCCATCTGCGCGGCCCGGGCGGGCTGCACGTACGGGTCGAAGGCGACGATCTTCATGCCGAAGGCCGACATGCGCTGGGCGACCAGCACACCGATCCGGCCCAGGCCCACCACGCCGAGCGTCTTCTCCGACAGCTCGACGCCGGTGTACTTGCTGCGCTTCCACTCGCCCTGCTTGAGCGCGGTGTTGGCCTGCGGGATGTTGCGCGCGGTGGCCACGATCAGACCGCAGGCCAGCTCGGCCGCGGTGACGATGTTGGAGGTGGGGGCGTTGACGACCATCACGCCGGCCTTGGTGGCGGCGGACACGTCGACGTTGTCCAGGCCGACACCGGCGCGGGCGACGACCCGCAGCCGGCGGGCGGCGGCGATGGCCTCGGCGTCGACCTTGGTGGCGCTGCGGATCAGGATGGCGTCGACGTCGGCGATCGCGGCGAGCAGTTCGCTCCGGTCGGCTCCGTTGCACTGCCGGATCTCGAAGTCGGGGCCGAGTGCGTCGATCGTGGCCGGGGAGAGCTCCTCGGCAATGAGTACTACGGGCTTGCTCACTTCGGTCTCAGTCCTCACTGGTTCCGGTGCGGACGGCCGCGTCCCGACGGCCGAAGGCTGTGGAGGTTGGCAGCCGCGTGGAGACGCACGACGCTGTGAGCCTGTGACGCGCTTGTGGTCGGCAGTCTATCGGCGCGGAGCCGGGACACCGGGCACTTCCCGGCAAGGATCACTCGTGCGTGGAGCACCGCGGGCGCAGGGGCGCATCCCGGGGCACGGGACCGTCGGGTCCCGTGCCCCAGGAGGCGCTGCCGGCCCCTGGGCACGCGGGTGGAGGGGTCCGCGGGCGGGTGGACGGGGCCCTGTTCGGGCCCCGTCCGCCGCGTCCGGACCTCAGGCCTCGTCGTCGACCCAGCTCATGAGCTTGCGCAGCTCACGTCCGGTGCTCTCGAGCAGGCTGTCGCTGTCCGTCTTCTTGTACTCGTTGTACTTGGGCAGGCCGGCGTTGTACTCGGCCATCCAGTTCTTGGCGAAGGTGCCGTCCTGGATCTCGGTCAGGACCTTCTTCATCTCGACCTTGGTCTGGTCGTTGATGATGCGCGGGCCGGTGACGTAGTCGCCCCACTCGGCGGTCTCGGAGACCGACCAGCGCATCTTGTCCAGGCCGCCCTCGTACATCAGGTCGACGATGAGCTTCAGCTCGTGCAGGCACTCGAAGTAGGCGATCTCCGGCTGGTAGCCCGCCTCGACGAGGGTCTCGAAGCCGGCCTTCACCAGTGCCGAGGCGCCGCCGCAGAGCACGGCCTGCTCACCGAAGAGGTCGGTCTCGGTCTCCTCGGTGAAGGTGGTCTTGATGACGCCGGCGCGGGTGCCGCCGATGCCCTTGGCGTACGACAGGGCCAGTTCGAACCCCTTGCCGGTGGCGTCCTGCTCGACGGCCGCGATGCACGGCACGCCGCGGCCCTCCTCGAACTGCCGGCGGACGAGGTGGCCGGGGCCCTTGGGGGCGACCATGCAGACGTCGACACCGGCCGGCGGCTGGATGAAGCCGAAGCGGATGTTGAAGCCGTGGCCGAAGAACAGCGCGTCGCCGTCCTTGAGGTGGGCCTTGACGGACTCCTCGTAGACCTTGGCCTGGATCGGGTCCGGCACCAGGACCATGATGACGTCGGCCTCGGCGGCGGCCTCAGCGGGCGTCACCACGCGCAGGCCCTGCTCCTCGGCCTTCGCCTTGGACTTGGACCCCTCGTGCAGGCCCACCCGGACGTCGACACCCGAGTCGCGCAGCGACAGCGCGTGGGCGTGGCCCTGGCTGCCGTAGCCGAGGACCGCCACCTTGCGGCCCTGGATGATGGACAGGTCGGCGTCGGCGTCGTAGAACAGCTCGGCCACTTCGGATATCTCCTTGTCGGGGTGGGGCGGGGTTCGGGAACGGCGGGACCCGCTCGGGTTCACCGTATGCCGGTCGGCGGGGAGTCGCCGGGGAGGGAGCCTTGCGTCTCGCTATGCGGTCCGGTCGAGCGCGCGCAGTGACCGGTCGGTGATGGACCGCGCGCCCCGTCCGATGGCGATCGTGCCGGACTGCACGAGTTCCTTGATGCCGAAGGGTTCCAGCATCTTGAGCATCGCTTCGAGCTTGTCGGCGCTGCCGGTCGCCTCGATGGTGACGGCCTCCGGGGCGACGTCGACCGTCTTGGCCCGGAACAGCTGGACGATCTCGACGATCTTGGAACGGGACTCGTTGTCGGCGCGGACTTTCACCAGAACGAGTTCACGCTGAACGGCCGCGCCGGATTCCAGCTCGACGATCTTCAGCACGTTGACGAGCTTGTTGAGCTGCTTGGTGACCTGCTCCAGCGGCAACTCCTCGACGGCCACCACGATGGTGATGCGCGAGACGTCGGGGTGCTCGGTGGTACCGACCGCGAGCGAGTCGATGTTGAACCCCCGCCGGGAGAACAGCGCGGTGATCCTGGCCAGGACGCCCGGCTTGTTCTCCACCAGGACGGAGAGCGTGTGCTTGGACATGGTGAACTCTCTCGCTGTCGTCAGTCGTCGCTGTCGCCGAAGTCGGGACGGACGCCGCGCGCCGCCATGACCTCGTCGTTGGAGGTGCCGGCCGCGACCATGGGCCAGACCATGGCGTCCTCGTGCACGATGAAGTCCACGACCACCGGCCGGTCGTTGATGGAGTTGGCCTTCTCGATCACCGCGTCCAGCTCCGCCGGGTCCTCGCAGCGGATGCCGACGCAGCCCATCGCCTCGGCCAGCTTCACGAAGTCCGGGACGCGCGTGCCGGCGGACGGCTGCTTGCCGTCGGCGCCCGGACCGCTGTGCAGCACGGTGTTGGAGTAGCGCTGGTTGTAGAACAGGGTCTGCCACTGGCGGACCATGCCCAGGGCGCCGTTGTTGATGATGGCGACCTTGATCGGGATGTTGTTGAGCGCCGCGGTGGCCAGTTCCTGGTTGGTCATCTGGAAGCAGCCGTCACCGTCGATCGCCCAGACGGTGCGGTCGGGGGCGCCGGCCTTGGCGCCGAGCGCCGCCGGGACGGCGTAGCCCATGGTGCCCAGGCCACCGGAGTTGAGCCAGGTCGCGGGCTGCTCGTACTTCACGAAGTGCGCGGCCCACATCTGGTGCTGGCCGACCCCGGCCGCGAAGATCGTGCCCTGCGGGGCCAGTTGGCCGATGCGCTCGATGACCTGCTGCGGGGCGAGCGAGCCGTCGTCGGGTGCGTCGTAGCCCAGCGGGTAGGTGTCCCGCCAGCGGCTGAGCTGCTGCCACCACTCGGCGTAGCCGCCGCGGGCGGCCTCCCCGTGCGTGCCGGCCTCCCAGTCGGCCTGGACGGCGACGACCAGGTCGGCGATCACCTCGCGGGCGTCACCGACGATCGGCACGTCCGCGATCCGGTTCTTGCCGATCTCGGCCGGGTCGATGTCGGCGTGCACGATCTTGGCGAACGGGGCGAAGGAGTCCAGCTTGCCGGTGACGCGGTCGTCGAAGCGGGCGCCCAGCGCGATGATCAGGTCGGACTTCTGGAGCGCGGTGACCGCGGAGACCGCACCGTGCATGCCGGGCATGCCGACGTGCAGCGGGTGGCTGTCGGGGAACGCGCCCAGCGCCATCAGTGTGGTGGTGACGGGCGCGTTGGTCAGCTCGGCGAGCACCTTCAGCTCGGCCGTCGCCTGCGCCTTGAGCACGCCGCCGCCGACGTACAGCACCGGGCGGCGGGCCTCGCCGATCAGCTTGGCGGCTTCCTTGATCTGCTTGGCGTGCGGCTTGGTGACCGGACGGTAGCCGGGCAGGTCGTGGGTCGGCGGCCACTGGAAGGTGGTCTGCGCCTGGAGCGCGTCCTTGGCGATGTCCACCAGGACCGGGCCGGGGCGGCCGGTGGAGGCGATGTGGAACGCCTCGGCGATGGTCCGCGGAATGTCGGCCGGGTCGGTGACCAGGAAGTTGTGCTTGGTGATCGGCATGGTGATGCCGCAGATGTCGGCTTCCTGGAACGCGTCGGTGCCGATGGCCTTGGAGGCCACCTGCCCGGTGATGGCGACCAGCGGCACCGAGTCCATGTGCGCGTCGGCGATCGGGGTGACGAGGTTGGTGGCGCCGGGCCCGGAGGTGGCCATGCAGACGCCGACCTTGCCGGTCGCCTGGGCGTAGCCGGTGGCCGCGTGCCCGGCGCCCTGCTCGTGGCGGACGAGGACGTGCCGGACCTTGGCGGAGTCCATCATCGGGTCGTACGCGGGCAGGATGGCGCCGCCCGGGATGCCGAACACGGTGTCGGCGCCGACTTCCTCGAGAGAACGGATGAGGGATTGCGCGCCCGTCACGTGCTCGACGGTGGCGGACTGCTGCTGTCCGCCGTTTCGGGCCCGCGGCTGCGGACGGGGGGCCCCGGTGGCCTGCTCGGTCATCGGCTTTCTCTTCTCGACTGAGGTGAGGGTGTTGTCGCTCGGGTCGTGCCGGTCGCGTGTCGCACGGTGCCGGGAGGCTGCTCGACGGTCGCTCGGCCCACTCGGTCAACGATGGGACGGAACTCGCGACGGCACTGTGCGAGCGGTTTTGGGCGGTCTGGGCGGGTTGGGCGGTGGCGCTGGTGCAACAAAAAACCCCTCGTGCCGTGAGGCAGGCGAGGGGAGCGCGTCGCTGTGGTGTCCGGGGTGGTGCACTCCGGGTCAGCCGACGCGCTGTCCAAGTACGAGAATTCGGGTGCGCATGGCACTGACCTTCCTCCCGTCGCCCACAAAGTGTCAAGTGGGTGGGACGGACGTCTCACTATGTGACCGCAACGGCGGGTGGGTGACCGGATCGGGACCGGCCGCGCCACCCCTTCTGACCGGTAGTGATCCGGCCACGACCACCGAACGTCCGCCGCGCGACGGCCCGGTCGGGGTGGTCTCCGGCACCGGATAACCGCCGCCGGCGAGCGCCCGCCGCAGCCGGTGCTCGTCCAGCGGCCCGGTGAACGCCATGCCCTGGCCGTGGGTGCAGCCGAGCGCGCGCAGCACGCTCACCTGCTCCGGCCGGTCCACCCCGTCCGCGACCGACGACATGCCCAGATCACCCGCGATGCGCAGCAGCCCGGCGGTGATCTTGCGCAGCCGGGGGGACTCCACGAGCCCCTCCACCAGGGGCCGGTCGAGCCGCAGGACGTCCACCGGGAGCCGCCGCAGGGCCGCCACGGCGCCGTAGCCGCTGCCGAAGCCGTCCAGCGCCACCTGGGCGCCCAACCGGCGCAGGGCCGCCAGGCGGCGCTCCAACTCGTCCAGCGGAATGGCCGGGTCGTGGTCGCAGACCTCCACCACCAGGCCGCCGGCGGGCAGCCCGTGCCGGGTGAGCAGCGCCTCGACCGTGCTCTTCGCCATCGAGCGGTCGATGACCCGGCGCGCCGACATCCGCACGTACACCGGCGCGGTGAAGCCGGCGCGGTGCCGCTCGGCGGCCTGGGCGACGGCCTCCTCCAGCAGCCAGCGGCCGACCTCCGGGCCCCGCCCCGCGGTACCCCGGCCGGCCGGCGCCTCGCCGTGCAGGAACTCGGCCGGGGTGAACAGCATGCCCTGTGCGGAGCGCCAGCGGGCCTGGGCGGCGACCGCGGTGACCTGGCCGCCGGCCAGCTCCACCACGGGCTGGTGCAACAGGGCGAACTCGCCGTCCTGGAGTGCGCTGTGCAGCCGGGTGACCAGTTCGGACCGGCGCACCATCTCGGCCTGGAGTTGCGGCGCGTAGAGCTCGACCCGGCCCTTGCCGGCCTGCTTCGCGCGGTACATGGCCAGGTCGGCGTTGCGCATCAGGGCGGCCGGTGAGATGCCCGGCTCGGCGAACGCCACACCGATGGAGGCGGCGACCCGCACCTCGGAGCGCCCCTCCAGGCGGTAGGGCTCGGAGAGCCGCTGGCGCAGCCGGTCGGCGATCTCCAGTACCCGCACCTCACGCTCGGCCCGGCCGCCGGTGCCGTCGCCGAGGATGAGGGCGGCGAACTCGTCGCCGCCGAGCCGGGCCGCGGTGTCGCCGGCCCGCACGGAGTCCAGCAGCCGCCGGCCGGCCTGGACGAGCAGCTCGTCGCCGGCCTGGTGGCAGATGGTGTCGTTGAGGGCCTTGAAGCCGT
>NZ_BAAHCA010000176.1:0-7280 GCF_054776295.1 Streptomyces sparsus | reverse complement strand
CGGTGCCGGCTGGCCGGCCGGGGTGGGGGTCGGGCCGCCGTCCAGCTTGCTCAGCCCGTGGCAGAGCGCCTCGTGGTACGCCTCGTCCGGGTCGAGGCGGCGCAGTTCCTCGGCGATCAGGTCCGCGGTGGACCGCCGGTGCAGCGCCACCTGGCGGTCCGGCTGGCCGGGCACCGAGAGGTGCGCGACCGGGCTGTCCGAGCGGTTGAGGCAGATCTCGCCCTCGGCGCTGTCCAGCCGGACCGCGGTGATACCGGGGCCCGCGGAGACGTAACGCTCCACCGGGATCCGGAGCCGGGCCGCGAGCCACAGGGCCAGCAGGTCGACGCTGGGGTTGTACTCCTCGCCCTCGACGACCGCGGCGGTCAGGGTGCTGTGCCGCTGGTCGAGCGCCGCGGCCAGCACGCTGCGCCACGGGGTCACCCGGGTCCAGGCGAGGTCGGTGTCACCGGGGCTGTAGGTCTCGGCACGCCGGTCGAGCGCGACCACCGGGTCCTCGCTGGCGGCCGCGTCCGTGATGCGGCGCTGGGCGAGCACACCCAGCAGGTCCTTCGCCGGGTTCTCTGGGGCGTCCTCCGGCCACCAGACCACCACCGGGGCGTCCGGCAGCAGCAGGGGCAGCACCACGCTGTGGGCGTGCGCGGCGAGCTCGGCGTGCAGCCGCAGCAGGACCGTCTCCCCCGTGCCCGTCTCCCCGCCCAGGCGCACCTCGGCGTCCAGCCGGGCTCTCGCCCGGTCCCGCGGCGAGCGCCCGGGCCGGCGGATGACCACCAGGATCCGGGAGGGGTGTTCCTTGGACGCGTCGTTGGCGGCCCGCAGCGCGTCGTAGTGGTTGCCCTCGTCGGTGACGATGACCAGGGTCAGCACCATGCCGACGGCCGGGAAGCCCGCCGCCCGCCGGGCCTTCACGAGTGCGGCGTTGACCTGGCTCGAGGTGGTGTCGGTGAGGTCGATGTTCATGGCCTGCGCCAGCTCCTGCCGTCGCGTGCGAGCATCTCGTCGGCCGCCTTGGGACCCCAGGTCCCGGCGGTGTAGGGCTCCGGCTTGCCGTGGTTGTCCCAGTACTCCTCGACGGGGTCGAGGATCTCCCAGGACCGCTCGACCTCCTGGTGCCGCGGGAAGAGGTTGGCGTCACCGAGCAGCACGTCGAGGATGAGCCGCTCGTAGGCTTCCGGACTGGACTCGGTGAACGACTCGCCGTAGGCGAAGTCCATCGTGACGTCCCGGATCTCCATCGAGGTGCCCGGCACCTTCGAGCCGAACCTGATGGTGACGCCCTCGTCCGGCTGCACCCGGATGACCAGGGCGTTCTGCCCGAGTTCCTGGGTGTCGGTGGTGTCGAACGGCGAGTAGGGCGCCCGCTGGAAGACGATCGCGATCTCGGTGACACGGCGCCCGAGGCGCTTGCCGGTGCGCAGGTAGAACGGCACACCCGCCCAGCGGCGGTTGTCGATCTCCAGTTTGACGGCCGCGAAGGTGTCGGTCTTCGACTCGGGGTCGATGCCTTCTTCCTCCAGGTAGCCGGGGACCTTCTCGCCGCCCTGCCAGCCGCCGGCGTACTGGCCGCGCACGGTGTGCCGGCCCAGGTCGCTCGGCAGCCGGACGGCGTTGAGCACCTTCAGCTTCTCGGTGACGAGGGCCTTGGCGTCGAAGGAGGACGGCTCCTCCATCGCGGTCAGGGCCAGCAGCTGGAGCAGGTGGTTCTGGATGACGTCGCGCGCCGATCCGATGCCGTCGTAGTAACCGGCCCGGCCGCCGATGCCGATGTCCTCGGCCATGGTGATCTGCACGTGGTCTACGTAGCTGCGGTTCCACAGCGGCTCGAACATCGTGTTGGCGAAGCGCAGCGCCAGGATGTTCTGGACGGTTTCCTTGCCCAGGTAGTGGTCGATGCGGAAGACCTCGCTGGCGCGGAACACGCCGTGCACGGTCTGGTTGAGCTCCTGGGCGCTCTTGAGGTCGTGTCCGAAGGGCTTCTCGACGACGGCGCGCCGCCAGGAACCCTCGGGCGCGTCGGAGAGTCCGTGCTTCTTGAGCTGCTGCACGACCGTGGGGAAGAACTTGGGCGGCACCGACAGGTAGAAGGCGAAGTTGCCGCCCGTGCCGCGCGCCTTGTCCAGTTCCTCGATGGTGCGCTTGAGGGTGTGGAACGCCTCGTCGTCGTCGAAGACGCCGGGCACGAAGCGCATGCCCTCGACGAGCTGCTGCCAGACCTCCTCGCGGAAGGGCGTGCGGGAGTGCTCCTTGACCGCGTCCCGCACCACCTGCGCGAAGTCCTCGTGCTCCCAGTCGCGCCGGGCGAAGCCGACGAGGGAGAAGCCCGGCGGCAGCAGACCGCGGTTGGCGAGGTCGTAGACGGCGGGCATCAGCTTCTTGCGTGACAGGTCGCCGGTGACACCGAAGATCACCAGGCCCGACGGCCCCGCGATGCGCGGGAGCCGCCGGTCCTGGACGTCACGCAGCGGATTGGCGTTGCCGCCGGAAGCGCTGCTCAACAGATCTACGCCTCCTTCGGTGCGAGACGCTCGAGCTCGGCCTGGGTGGAGGCCAGCAGTTCGTTCCAGGAGGCCTCGAACTTCTCGACGCCCTCGACCTCGAGCTGGTGCACGACCTCCTCGTAGGGGATGCCGAGCGCCGCGATGGCGTCCAGGTCGGCCCTGGCCTGCTCGTAGGTGCCGCTGACCGTGTCGCCGGTGATCTTCCCGTGGTCGGCGGTGGCCTCCAGAGTGGCCTCCGGCATGGTGTTGACCGTGTTCGGGGCGACCAGCTCGGTCACGTAGAGCGTGTCCGGGTAGGCCGGGTCCTTGACCCCGGTCGACGCCCACAGCGGGCGCTGGGCGTTGGCGCCCTTGCCCTCCAGGGCCTTCCAGCGGTCGGAGGCGATGACCTCCTCGTACGCCTGGTAGGCGAGCCGCGCGTTGGCCACTGCGGCCTTGCCCTTGAGCGCCGCCGCCTCGTCGGTGCCGAGCGCGTCGAGCCGCTTGTCGATCTCGGAGTCCACCCGGGACACGAAGAAGGACGCCACCGAGTGGATGCGGGAGATGTCCAGGCCCTTGGCGTCGGCCTGCTCCAGGCCCGCCAGGTAGGCGTCCATCACCGCGCGGTAGCGGTCCAGCGAGAAGATCAGCGTGACGTTGACGCTGATGCCGGTGGCGATCACCTCGGTGATCGCCGGCAGGCCGCCCTCGGTGGCCGGGATCTTGATGAGCGTGTTGGGGCGCTCCACCAGCCAGGCGAGCTGCCTGGCCTCGGCGACGGTCGGCGCCGTGCGGTGGGCCATGCGCGGGTCCACCTCGATGGACACCCGGCCGTCCCGGCCGCCGGTGGCGTCGTAGAGCGGGCGCAGGATGTCCGCTGCGTCGCGCACGTCCGCGGTGGTGATCATCCGGAGCGCCTCCTCGACGCTCACCCCGCGGGTGGCGAGGTCGGCGAGCTGCTTGTCGTAGCCGTCGCCGGACGAGATGGCCTTCTGGAAGATCGACGGGTTGGTGGTGACGCCGACGACGTGGTTCTGGTCGATCAGCTCGGCGAGGTTGCCGGACGTGATGCGCTGGCGCGACAGGTCGTCCAGCCAGATCGCGACGCCTTCGTCGGAGAGGCGCTTGAGTGCGTCTGTCATGGGAATTGCATCTCCTGTGGGTCGGTGGAACAGGCGTCAGCGGGCTGCGGCTTCGAGCGACTCCCTGGCAGCCGCCACCACCGCGTCCGAGGTGAGGCCGAACTCGCGGTACAGGGTCTGGTAGTCGGCCGACGCGCCGAAGTGCTCCAGCGACACGATCCGGCCGGCGTCGCCGACGAAGCGGTGCCAGGTCATGCCGACACCCGCCTCCACGGCCACCCGCGCCCGGACGGACGGCGGCAGCACGGCGTCGCGCCACTCCTGGTCCTGCTCGTCGAACCACTCGACGCACGGCATGGACACCACCCGGGTGGGCACGCCCGCGGCCTGGAGGGCCTCGCGGGCCTCCACGGCGAGCTGCACCTCGGAGCCGGTGCCGATGAGCACCACCTGCGGGGTGCCGCCCTCGGCCTCGAACAGCACGTAGCCGCCCTTGGCCGCGTCCTGGTTCGGCGCGTAGGTCGGCACGTTCTGGCGGGTCAGCGCGATGCCGTGCGGCGCCGGGTGCAGCGCGTGCCGGTTGATGACCTCGGCCCAGACCGTCGCCGTCTCGTTGGCGTCGGCGGGCCGCACCACGTTCAGGCCCGGGATGGTGCGCAGCGCGGCGAGGTGCTCGACGGGCTGGTGGGTGGGGCCGTCCTCGCCGAGACCGATCGAGTCGTGCGTCCAGACGTAGGTGACCGGCGCCTTCATCAGGGCGGCCAGCCGCACGGCGGGGCGCATGTAGTCGGAGAAGACGAGGAAAGTGCCGCCGTAGATGCGGGTGTTGCCGTGCAGGGCGATGCCGTTCATCACCGCGCCCATGGCGTGCTCGCGGATGCCGTAGTGCACGGTGCGGCCGTAGGGGTGGGCGCCGGGCAGGCTGTTGCCCTCGGGCAGGAACGACGTGTCGGCGATGGTGGTGTTGTTGGAGCCGGCGAGGTCGGCGGAACCGCCCCACAGCTCGGGCAGCACCTCGCCGACGGCCTTGAGCACCGCGCCGGACGCCTTGCGGGTGGCGACGTCCTTGCCCGGCTCGAAGCCGGGCACCGCGTCGCGCCAGCCGTCGGGCAGCTGGCGGGCGCGGATCCGGTCGAAGGTCTCGGCGCGCTCGGTGTTGGCGCTGCGCCAGGCGGCGAGCTCCTTGTCCCACTCGCCGTGCAGCTCACGGCCGCGGTCGAGGGCGGAGCGGGTGTGGGCCAGCACCTCGTCGTCGACCTGGAAGGTGCGCTCGGGGTCGAAGCCGAGCACGCGCTTGGTCTCGGCGACCTCCTCGGCGCCGAGCGCCGAGCCGTGGGCGGCCTCGGTGTTCTGCGCGTTCGGTGCGGGCCAGGCGATGATCGACCGGGCGGCGATCAGCGAGGGACGGGACGTCTCGGCGCGGGCGGCGACCATGGCCTCGTGCAGCGCCTGAGGGTCGAGGTCGCCGTTCTCGCCCTGCTCGACGCGCTGCACGTGCCAGCCGTAGGCCTCGTAGCGCTTGAGGGTGTCCTCGGAGACGGCCGTCTCGGTGTCACCCTCGATGGAGATGTGGTTGTCGTCCCACAGCATCACCAGGTTGCCGAGCTTCTGGTGGCCGGCCAGCGAGGACGCCTCGGCGGCCACACCCTCCTGGAGGTCGCCGTCACCGCAGAACACCCAGATGGTGTGGTCGAAGGGCGACTCGCCCTGCGCCGTCTCGGGGTCGTACAGGCCGCGCTCGTAGCGGGCGGCCATCGCCATGCCGACCGCGTTGCCGACGCCCTGGCCGAGCGGGCCGGTGGTCGTCTCCACGCCGACGGTGTGGTGGTACTCGGGGTGGCCGGGCGTCTTGCTGCCCCACGTGCGGAACGCCTTGAGGTCGTCCAGTTCGAGGCCGTAGCCGGCCAGGTAGAGCTGGATGTAGAGCGTCAGGCTGGTGTGGCCCACGGAGAGCACGAACCGGTCGCGGCCGGTCCAGTGCGGGTCGGCGGGGTCGTGCCGCATCAGCTTCTGGAAGAGCACGTACGCGGCCGGCGCCAGGCTCATGGCCGTGCCGGGGTGGCCGTTACCGACCTTCTGCACGGAGTCCATCGCGAGGACACGGACCGTGTCGACCGCGCGCTGGTCCAGTTCGGTCCACTGAAACGTCGACTCGGGATGTGTGGTGGTCGGCTTGCTGCTCACCCTGACTCAGGGCTCCTCTCCACATGACGGAAGCCGGTGACCTGTGCCGCACCGGGCGCTGTCGAGCCTACCCCTGACAGGTCACACAGCTTTTCGCGTGTTCGGACGTTGGTCACCCGTTCATCCGCGGACCACCGTTCAGTGGTACGCGCTGTTCCTCCGGACCACTCACCACCGTTCCCTCGACGACGCGCTCGTTCCCCCCGGGCCCGTGCGGGGCCGGGTGCTCGCTCCGTCGTCGGCCCGGGGTACCCGCCGGCCCGGGCACGGAAACCGCACCTGCCCGACCTCGGACGACCGGCGTTCGGGGCGGGGCGCGGACGGGTGACGGCGGCGGGCCGGAGGCGGCGTTCGCCGCGGCCAACACGAGCGACCCCCGGCGCGGGCGGCATCCGGCGGGCGTCTAAAGTGGCGTGGTACGTGCGAGTCCTCCACCGGGTCTGCACGCCGGTACTCGCTTGTTCCCCCGCGGCACCTCGCCGCGGATGTCGCTGTGATCAGGGGTGTTCGTGACGGCCGTCGAATCCCGTCCCGCGGGGACGCTCGAAACGGGACCCGGCCGCCGGGCACCTTTCGGCGTCAGGATCAAGGCGTTCGTGGCCCTGACGAAGCCCCGGATCATCGAACTGCTGCTCATCACCACCATCCCGGTGATGTTCCTCGCCGCGCAAGGTGTACCGGACCTCTGGCTGGTACTCACCACCTGTCTCGGCGGCTATCTCTCGGCGGGCGGCGCGAACGCGCTGAACATGTACATCGACCGGGACATCGACGCGCTGATGTCCCGCACCGCGCACCGCCCCCTGGTGACCGGTGTGGTGTCGCCGCGCGAGGGCCTCGTCTTCGGGCTCACCCTCGCGGTCGTCTCCACGCTGTGGTTCGGCCTGCTGGTCAACTGGCTGTCCGCCGCGCTGTCGCTCGGCGCACTGCTGTTCTACGTGGTCGTCTACACCATGATCCTCAAGCGCCGCACCGCGCAGAACATCGTGTGGGGCGGCATCGCGGGCTGCATGCCGGTGCTCATCGGCTGGTCCTCGGTGACGAACGAGCTGAGCTGGGCCGCGCTGGTGCTGTTCCTGGTCATCTTCTTCTGGACGCCGCCGCACTACTGGCCGCTGTCGATGAAGGTCAAGGACGACTACGCGCGCGTCGGCGTGCCGATGCTTCCGGTCGTCGCCTCGAACCGCACGGTCGCCCGGCAGATCGTGCTCTACAGCTGGGTGATGGTCGCCGTCTCACTGGCGCTGTGGCCGCTGGGTTACGTGGGCTGGTTCTACCCGCTGGTGGCGGCGGTGGCCGGCGGCTGGTGGCTGTGGGAGGCGCACGCCCTGCACTCCAGGGCCAAGGCCGGCATCACCGGCACCAAGCTCAAGGAGATGCGGCTGTTCCACTGGTCCATCACCTACGTGTCGCTGCTGTTCGTCGCCGTCGCCGTCGACCCCTTCATCCGCTAGTTCCTCCGCTAGTTCCTCCGCCGGCCCCCGGGCCCTCCCCCGCCCCGAAGCCGCCGCGCCGTTCCCCTCCGCCGGGAACGGCG